>NZ_JBCPGE010000002.1:57023-173841 GCF_040914025.1 Ruminococcus sp. RTP21484sp1_RTP21281st1_A8_RTP21281_210402 | reverse complement strand
GTCCGGTAACCGACCAGATGAAGAAAACCGTTTATGACAATATCTGGCATGATTCCCTGGTGAACTGGCTGAAGAGCTTCCGCTGATTTGCGGCAGCCACCAGGATCTTATGCCTGCATAAATACAAAACGCCAGAATGAAATTCGCTTTACCGCTTGATAAAGCTTTTCATTCTGGCGTTTTTCATTTCTCAGGCTCTAAACCATAAAATCCTATTTTTAACGGTAGCCTTTCAAATATTCCTTCTGTTCAGACGTAATCCGATAGCTTTCCACTGCCTTCTGGATAGTCTTTTTATGTACCCAGTCCGACAGTCTGTGCTGCTCAATATAAGGTACTGCAGCATCCCATTGCTTGGCCAGAGCGGTGGCAAAATACCAGGCAATCATCATGTTTACATAATATTCCTGTGATTGTACGCCAGCTGCCATTTCAAGATACTCCGGGGAAAAATCCTCGTCCAGAAAAAGGCGCATAAGCACGCCGATCCCGTAGCGAATAGTGTAGGTTTCAGTGGAGGCGATCCACTTCCGGACCTCTTCTAATACTGCTTTTTTGTTCTTACGGAAACACTTTGGCTCTGGGAAATCACAGGTGGCCCAGTTGTCGATATAGGGCAGGAATCGCTGTACTTCTTCCATACATTTCGGATAGTCCTTTATCCCAGTGATCAGCATCATATGAAGGTTATTTTCCTCATAAAACTGGTGAGGAAGCTGCTGCAAAAAGTCCTCTAATTCCGGAGTACCGGCGAATACTTTTGCAAAATTCCGAAGCACAGGAGTACGGATTCCAATAATCTTTTCCTTGGCTGTTTCGGGCATTAATTTGCTGTGGAAATCCCGATATTTTATATCCTGTAATTCGAATAACTGCTTCTGCAATTCCGTTAATTCTGCCATACACACTCCCTGTTTTTCAATCTATAACAGACATTTCACTCTAATTTTCAACGAAATTTGGGTTTTCAACTGTCGTCTTTTTAGTTTACATAATGTTTTGCATAATGCTTTTGGCTTACCAAAAACACTCATAGTTGATGTCTATTTGAGCCAATTCTATTCTGCTTTCTCTGCTGCCTCCAGGCTTGCCATCAAAAGCTCATAGAAGTCATCTTCCCCCTCCAGCTTCGGGGAGTTTTCTCCGCCGCCATTGGTACTGCGGCGCATGGTAGCATAGAAGTCTTCTCCGGCAGATACCAGGTCCATTTCATACAATTCATAGCCAAGTTCCCTGCATAATCTGCAAAAAACAGTGAGAGGATCCTTTTCCAAACGGGTTGCCAAAAGCTTTTTTCGAAGTTCACCATCTTTCAGTGCATCCCCTTGCAGACGGTCCAGAATTTCCAATGTTGTCATATGCGGTACCTCCTTTTTTTGCAGCTGTGCTCACAGAAGGCTGTTGTGAACTCTACTCACCACTCAAAAGCATTCTTATCAGACATGCTGGCATTCCTGTTCCAGCTTCAGCTGTGTTATTTTCATATATTTTAATACCTCAGCTATCTGTGCGCAACTGTTAATTTCAGGATTCATCTGCAATCCAGCAGGTTTTCTAGAGCGTGTTTGAAAAAGGCTTTCTGCAAGATGTGCGTCACAATTTGTGGGAGATTTTGTCCGGATGAGGGCGCCGTAGCGGGCTACGGCAACCGAATTCGGGCAAAATATACCGCAAAGTGGGGCGTGCAGATTGCGGGAATGATTTTTCAAACACGCTCTAGAGCGTGTTTAAAAAAGGCTTTCTGCAAGATGTGCGTCACAATTTGTGGGAATGATTTTTCAAACACGCTCTAATACCAGCTAGTCATACTGCATTGTGATATTCCTCCACATAACTCTGCTTCTGATCTGTCATTACTAGCATCACTTCATCCATAGCCGGGCCGATATACTGGATCTTATCTGGAGGAGCGGCGATAATAAGCTGTAATGGAAGGCGTCTCAGGAATTCCAAAACGCCGCCGATTCTTTCATCATCCATGTTATTAAAGGCCTCATCAAAGAGCACCAGTCCAGCTGCCTCGCCACCAATATTATTGCTGTAAAGCTGCACAAAAGAGGCTGCCACTGTCACATAAAACGGGGTCTGTGTCTCACCGCCGCTCTTCTCTTCACATACCTTGGAATAGTAAGAATAGGTGCCGTCATTATGAATGATCTTAATGTCATAATCCATGTAAGTACGGTAATCCGTAAACTCGTCAAGAGCCTGTGCACTGTTATCTCCACTTACCGAAAGCTGTTCAAACAGCTCCTCGATTACATCTTTATGAGCCTCATGGAAGATTCCCGAAAATAGGGATTCGCCTTGTGTCACATTGAAATCATCCATGATCATTTCATAATAATTGCGGTATTTTTTACTTGGCATAAACTGGAATTCATAGCGTTCACTGCTAAAATCAATGCCCTTTAACGCCTTGTTCAGTTCCTTAAATTCCCCCTGGGCAAGCTTCATATTCTCCTGTAATTTCGCCAGAAACTGCTCATGAAATTCTGTTTCTGCCGCTTTATGGGCAGACTGTACTTTCTCCTCATAATCAAGAAGTTCAGAGTTTTTCAAACGTTCATATACCGCCTCAAATTCAGGAAAACCATCCAGACTGGCAGCTGCACCAAAATCATGCTCGGTCTTATACTCCACCATGGCATTTATCATATTGTCTTTGGCAATCTGACATCTCTCACTGTTATATTTTCTCTTATTAGAAGGCAGTTTATAAAAATATTCACTTTGAAACTGCTCAATTGATCTTACTCCCAGAGCCTCCTTATATTCCCGATTCCAGCTATTTAAACGTTCTCCCGCATCTGCTGCAAGAGTGGTTACCTCACTCTTTCCGGTAATCTGTTTTTCCAGAAGTGTCTGTTTTCTGGCAACCAAATCCTGGATCCGGGCACGCATTCCACCGATTTTTTCCGTGTCGGAGCTGATGGTGTAATCCAATCCCCTAAGCATTTTTTCCAGCTCATCCAGCTGCAGCTGCTTCTGGATCAGGGTGGAATTTTCTTTCAGTTTTCGTATATTTTCCTCACATTTATCAATGGATTTATTTAACATACGAAGGGTAGCGATCACATCCAGACGGTACTTAATATCCACGTCACTTTCTGTAGAAAGAAGTCCCAGAATCTCTTTTGTGTCAGACAGCTTTTTCTCCTGATTTTCCATTGTTTCACTAAGCTTCTGAAATTCTTCTTCAGCCTGTGCCAGCTGTACGGTAAAAGCATTTTTGCCGATAAACGGCACACGAAATACCTCTGGTTTGATGGCACTTGCCACACAGTTCTGATATCTCATACAGCCCTTTGTGATAGAAACAGAATACTTTTTCAGGTCTTCGTAACGCTCGCACATCTGTACTTTTCCAAGGAGCATGTTGCTGTACTGACGGGCATATTTGTTCTGGGATGTGACTACTTCTGCCAGAGTTCCAGCAGGCGCAGTGTCGTATTTTTCCAGATCTTTCGTGTTGATCAGACCTACTCCGTAAACCTTTTTCTCTCTTCGAAGACGGTCATAAATACCAAGTGCAATATCGAAGTTCTCCGGTTCTACAAGCACATAAAAACGCTGCGTATTCAGATACCCCTCTATTGCGTTTCGCCATTCCTCATCCTTAATTTCCAGCATTTCGCAGAGCACTCCAGGCTGGATTTCTCTTCCAATACCCGCAAATTCTTCCTGTACAGACTCCACAAGAAGCTCTACTCCAGATGGATAAGTCAGCTTTTTGCGTTTCAGTTTATTGATCTTTTTGCTTAATTTCTCCCATTCTGTCTGGTTCTGATTCAGCCGGATCTTCAGCTGCGCCTGCTCTTCCTGCAGTTCTCCATAGCGCATCTGTTTGAAATGGATTACATCATCTGTAAGGCTCTTTATTTCTGTTACATTGATATCACCATCCAGAGTTTGAAGTTTTTTCCGGTATTCACGGATACAGGAAGCGAAATCTACGCCAGTTTCATTTTCTGCATTTGCAGACTGACTCATTTCGGTAGAAACTGCTGCAGAATATCTGGAAGTGTTCCCTGCCCCCATAGTCTGCAATAAACTCTCGCAGTCCCTGGCCGCCTGAGCCACGCTCTTCTTCAATTCCGTCTCCTCATTCAGAGCTTCCTGTCTCTTATCCCGAAGCCTTTTCAGCTCTTTTTTCTCCTCTTCCAAAGCTACAAATTCCTGGTTATGGCGCAGTTCTACACGGATATTTGTGGCAATTTCCTGCTTTTCAGAGCGCTCTTTCTGAAGCATTTCCAGCTGGGTTTTCGCCTGGGAAAGACGGATTTCTTCGTTCTTTCTGGCAGTTTCCAGATTGGAAAGCTGTCCTTCCACAAGCTCCAGCTCACTACGTTTCAGGAAATACTCGTACATCCTGTCCTTTTCAATACGCTCCTGTACACGCTGGTACAATTCCTGTATTTTTTTCAGTTTTTTCATGCGTTTTTTCACGTTATCAAGGGTACGTTCCATATCCTGATAAGTACGCACATTCTCCCGAAGTACATCAATATTGACTTCTTTTTCATCCAGCACGTAAGAGTAAACAAAGTCCTTAATATCGTCGATTGGCTTAAATGCAAGCGCTTTTGGAATCAGACGGAAAAACTTATCTTCAATCCTTCCAAGTCTTGCTGTGACCATTCTACGGGCTTCTACATTGGTCTTGCACCACTGGCGGATATCAATGTTGGAACCACGGAATTCTGCAATGGATTTCACCTGGTTTCCGTACAGGAAAAGATCATCTGAGATCCTGGTATTCTCCATCAGATACCGCACTGTAGTCTCCTGGCCCTCAGAAGCAGAGTCCACAACAGCACCGATAATGAAATATTTATCCTTGCTTTCCTCATAAAATTCCAGGGCAACATGAGCGCTGATCTCACCGGTACGCTCATAAGGCTGGTTTTCCTTTCCTGTTTTACAACGGATATATCCGGTAAGCCTTCGCTTGCCATTCTCGTGGGCCGCCTTATTAAAATAACCGGTGGAACAGATGATCACAAACTGGATTGCGTCCAGAAGAGTGGATTTTCCAGCGCCGTTTTCACCAGATAAAAGAGTGGAATCTCCAAACTCTATGGTACAGTTATTAAACCTGTGCCAGTTAATCAGCTTCATCCTCGTCAGTTTCTTCATCGCTTTCGTTTCTTCCCTTTCTGTATGTCTCAAGTTTCTCATATGTTGCCTTAATGTCTTCTGCACGTACCACCATCAGAATGGAGTCGTAAATCAGAACACGAGATTCTTCATCTCCCATATCCTTATCCAGAAGCTCCACGATCTGATATCTTCGGAACAGGCTCAGGGCATTTCGCATGGTGGTTTTGTCGATTAATCTGTCACGGATATTAAGACTCACAAACTTATCCTGAATGTCTCCAAGGTTTACGATTACTTCCTCTATTGCGGAAAGCTCACGCTTCTTTTCATCGTAAAGGATTCGCAGGATCAGAAGTACAATGGAATCATAAAGCTTCAGATTCATCCGGTTATACCCTCTCGGACTGGTCAGCTGAATCACTCCATATTCCTCGTTTATCTCAAGACGATAGCCAAGAACGCCCAGATATTCTTTAAATTCTTTCCTGTATTTCAGCACAAAATAATAATCTGCTTTGGTATTCTGGTTTCCTTTGCACAAAAAGCAGGTTCCCAGAAGACGGTTGCAAACCCTGCTGAAATTATCCTTTTCTCTTTGCAGCATTCCTTCCAGATATTCCATTTTCTCTCCTCCGTATCCGAAAATCTTTAAAACGGTAGCCGTTTACTTCCCGTTCTTCCAGCGTTTCTATTACATATCCCATATTTTTGCGCTGACCGTAAAGGCGCACATAAATCAGTTTGATAAAATCCTCTTCATTATTGAGAGGAAGCTGGCTTGCTTCCAGCTCATCCTTTTCCGCCAGATAACGGTTTACGTAGTTCTGAATTTTCTCTACACTAATCACTTTCCGGATCTTTTCTGCCATCTTTCTCATTTTCTCACGGCGAAGCTCTTCGTCTGGTTCCTCACTCTCCAGACTGGAGGGGATGAATTCCTTTTTGCCTTCTACTGCCAGATACAGAGAACTTTGTTCCAGAATAGAGCACTGGTAAATACGCACCAGATCATCCAGAAAATCAATGCGGTAGATTCCCCCAAGATCCATATTTTCCCGGTTGATTTCTTCATTAATTCCCATGAGTATTTCTTTCAGCTGCCCCCGCACATCTTCATTTCCTGCCAGGAGAAATTTGGCACGGTTGATGGCAGCTCGCTGGTACTGGGTATTTTTCTGGTTGATTTCCTGAAGAATCTCGTCCATATTGCGGAAAGCCTCAATAATTTCGTGAAGATAACGGTAGGTCAATTCCCGCCCCTCTTCCTCGGAAACCTCCCGGATAGCTGCAATCTCTGCAGATGCCTTTTCCAGAAATTCCTCATTGTGGCTTCTTTTCTCCAGGCACTGCATAATTTCCGGACGAAACTTGGAAACATTGTCAGAAGTCAACAGGCGGTGGTAGGCTTTGTCTACAATATTGGTAATGTAATCGTTAAACAGTGCATCCATAATCTGGGCAACCGTGCTGTGTCTGGTAAGGTCATCTATGTAGTGTTTGATGTTGGAATTGAGGTTTTTCAGACCGGTGATCAGGTAGTCGGTGTTTTCCCAGATCTGCATGAGTACGATACCCGGCTTATCCATGGTGCCTTTTACCAGACTGTAAATGGTATAAATGTACCCCTGGTATTCAATTTGTTTCCCATCTGCGATATCCAGGAGTGTTTTGATTATTTTCACAGCGTATTCCTTGAAGTTTACACGCTGTACGTAGCTTTTGTCTGTTTCCACTTCGATCCAGCCGTAGTATTCCAGGCGGCGCAAAATGCCGTTAGCCCGGCTTCGGCTGTCATCAGCCTGGAATTCTTCTTCCACCAGCTGGGCCGCATTTTCCTGCCCAAAATAAAATTCCAGCTCGTCTACCAGCACTTCTCTTTCCACGCCAAAGGAGAGCTGGTGTTCCATAATGGCAAAAAGGCGGCTGATACATTCCCAGTACACAATTCGGTTTGGCGAGGATAGCGGAACAAAAAAATTGTTGGGGATTATGTGAAACATAGGGTGTCCTTTCTTCAAACGTAAAACAAGGGACAAACTGCTTTGTCCCTGAAATCTTTCTTTATTTTAGCATAGCCGGTTTTATTGTACAAGGTTTTCTAAGTTGCTATTTAGTTGATTAAAAGTTCTTTAATGCGGACGCATTTGGACAATGTGTATTACTCACTCGCCGGCGCAACGCGCCGGCGAGTGAGCAATCACCATTGTCCGAATGCGTCCGCCTTGAACAACTTTCAACACACTAAATAGCAATTCTCAATATACCTAATATTAGCAAATGTGCCGGATAAAAAATGTAGAAGAACCACTTAGAAAAGGTTCGATGTTTTTCGGAGCGCTTTCCGTTGTAGAGATAGATGATGCAAAGTGCTGAGAGCGGAATTCCGGCGGTGGCACCGAGGGACTGGATAACAGCCCTGGCAGGAGTGGTCTGCTCCATGTTTTCTACAAGGTTTAACAGACCAAAGAACAGCATTGCCTTTCTGAAAACCTTCCATAAAAGTTTTTTTCGTTCAAGATTCTGGCCGCCAGCCAGATGGCTTTTCTGATCAGCATTCCGGCCGCCGGCTGGCAGCATTTTCCCCTGTGCATCCCGGAGGCCACAGCTTGCGAACCAATAGGTGAAGATAGGGGCAAGAAAGGCCCAGTCGCTGTAGGCGGAGGCAAATACCAGGCCCAAGATGCAGAGTGTCTGCCGGGTTCCTGAAGGGATTTTTTCCATTGCATAGAGAATCAGGAAGCACAGGAAAAGAGTGAATAGCATGTTCATGCTTACGAAACTGATGGTTCCTTCTTCTGTAAATGCAAGACAGAAGGGGATTTCGGAAATCAGGGCAAACAGCAGAAGCCGTTTGCCGTATTTCTCTTTGGAGCGGGTGTAGCCGTAGCCTTCTACCAGGAAGTAGCACATGGTGATAGCGGTAAAATAACCCACGTCCACCATCACCTCAAAAAGAAAGGTACCTGGTTCCAGGAAAACGTTTGCAATATGGTTTAATAGCATGGTAAACATGGCTACGTATTTGATCTGATCCCGGTTCATGCCTCAAAAATCCTCACCAACATATCTGCCATACCCACGGAGTATCCAGCTGCTGCAAAGATACCCTGGCATTTGCCCTCGGTAATGGTCATAAGCGGCAGCTTCCCGGAATCTACGTACATGCGGCGGGCGGTCATTTCCTTGTCCTTGCCGAAATCGTGGAAGTACACCTGAATTTCAGGGAACAGTTCCAGACATTTCACCAGAGTAGCATTTTTTAAAGATTCTTCGCTGCGAAGGATAAATATAATCTGTTTTTGTATTTTTTCATATTTTTCTTTCAAATCCATCATTTCATTAAGAATGTGCACAGTAGGCTCACGGTCTTCTTCCAGCCAGAAGAGGATGCCTCGTTCAGCCATGCCATTCTCACATTTGGCAGCATCTCCGCTTATTTTTCCCGTCAATTTGGACACCAGCACCTGATTTCCAGCCCGATCGGTCAGCTTGGAATCCGGAATGGAATGACGGTTGAACATTTCCTCCAGACAATACTCCCGAAGCTCCAGTTCCACCCGCTTCGTCTCATCTTTTTCAATATGAAAATCGTATCTTTTTCCCAGAATGTTTCCATTTGGCAGACGGTTTCCAGTCAGGATCCGGTAATCTCCCGGCATAATATCCAATTCCAGTTTTCCAGCTTCCCACTTGCGGTCGCTGAAATCCAGGGTAAGGTATCCTCTTCCGTCTGTCACCGCAATGGTCCAGTTCTGGAAATAATTCCAGTCCCCTTTTTCCCCGGCGAAGACTGTAAGATGGGATTCCTTCCGGCTCTCTTCCAATACTGCTACAAACCTCATTCCATCCCAATATTCAATAGCTCCATCAGCAGGATTCAGACGTGCCGGGATTCCCAGAGTTCTGGCGATTGCCACGAAAAGCACCTTGTGGGATTTCTCTCCGGCAATTCCAAGCTCCAGTGCTGCACCAGGAGTGGTGTATGCAGTCAGGCGCTCTTTGTCATTGCGGACTGAAATGTTCTCTTCGATCCAGGTCCAGATGCTCTTGGGATCTGCTTCAAAGGCATCCCTCTGCCCCTTGTCAAAATAGCCCAGGATCTTCTTTCTCCACCTGGTAAGAACCTCATTTTCCACGCGGGGATTCCATACATATGGAATGTAAATCTCATCTGGATTAAATTCGCGATAAACCGAGGCCTCCTGATAATGGCCCTCCAGCACTTCTGGAAAAGCATCCCTTCTGTCTTTCTCAGACAAAACAGCCATCATAGGCTCCACTTCCTTCATGGTATGTCCAAAAAGGCAGCGCTTCCACAGCGGCTGGAATTTCTCAATCTTACGTCGACAGTGTTCTGCCTCAGCGGCAATCCGGCGATTATTCTCTTCTTCCTGTTCTTGGGTAATATTCCAGCTTATTCTGCCGGTATCCTCCGGTGCATTCATGTCAAAATCCACCCAAAGCTCATCTTCATATTCCTCACCAAGAGTACAGGTAAAATGGTCGTCCTCTCTTGTGTCGATTACCTTTTCCCCGTAAGCACCATCATAAACAGCACAGATCAGCAGGCTTCCAAAACCGGTTTCAAAAGAAATACAGCCATTTTTGTCTGCTTCCATTATTGCAATCGGGGAAAATTCCCCATAGTTCATTACCTCAGCCCGTACTTTTGCCCCAGCTGCCGGAGTTCCATCCAGATCTTCCACTGTAATAGTGATCCACCTGGTTTTGGCATATTTACCAAGAAGATTGATGATCCGGTTCATTCCGTCTTTTCCGATCACTTTTTCGTCTGGCATAGCGCGGTCATACCATCTGGAGCCGATCATCATGGCCCTGGATGCTGCATTGGTAAACCAGCCCTTGTCCAGAACAGCTTCTGGCTCGCAAGCTCCCAGATAATGCCAGTCGCCATCGCACCAGACCTCTACCCAGGCGTGGTTGTCATCACAGTGGGACCATCTCGGCACATACACTGGTCTTGCAGGGATTCCGGCACTTCGCATTACATTTACCACAAAGACGGCTTCCTCACCACAGCGGCCTACACCGCTTCTGTAAATTTCCAGTGCGGAGCCGGTACGCATGTCCGTTCCCTGGTACATCACTTCTCCCGCACACCAGTGATTGATTTCCAGTGCAGCTTCCACCATGGCCTTCCCCTGGACCTTATCCTTTATTTTTTTCCAGAAATAGGTACGGCATGGTTTGATTTCTTCATCATTTGTCCGATGAAAAAGCACGTAATTCAGGAAATAAAACTCTGGATAATTCTTTACATAAGGGGAATTTTCCCAGAGATAGATTCCCTGCTGCACATAATCCAGATAAGTGTCAAAGGTATAGTTTCCCACATCGCTGTAGGGCATATTGCTGTACAGATATTTCATTCCGATCACAATATCAGGACTTAGTGCTTCCATTCTCTTCTTTATCTCTTCCGCTTTTCCTGGCAGTTCCCTGGAAAAATCTTCAAAGTCTTTTTCTATCCGGTCTCTGTTTTTTTCAAGAAACATCTTATAATCTCCTCATCATTTTAAGCGTGATCACAATTTCACTCTAAACGGACATGCCGCCTGTCGGCGACATCTCCATATAGGAAAGTCAGCTGTTCCACGCCTATGGCGCTCCCACTTGGCAAAAATACTTTTGGGCGCAGACTTAATAAAATCGCAGTATTTCATATATCACAAGAGATTCTATTTTATATCAAGCATATTTATAATATTTCCATATCCAGCATCTTCTGCCAGCTGCTGGATCCCATCCCTTATTTCCTCCAGGGAATAGTTGTGCGCTTCCAGAAATTCATCCCCTTTGGATGCAGCATATTCGTAGAAAAACATAGCTTCTGCCAGAGCTTCTTTGTCAGCGTAATCGATCCGGTCAAGAAGTTCGTTCTCTGCCTCGTTGATCTCGCCTCTGTCCACCATGGTTTTCATATGGTGAAGCTTGTCTCCGGAAATCTGATATTTGGATTCTACCGGCAATTCCACCTGAACATATTTTTTCCCAAGCATGACGCTGGCAAGGACACGGGCAATCTCTTTGATCATACGCATAATGTAGTCTTTTTCGTCATCAGTGAACATAAATTTTCCTCCTGGATAAATGAGAGTTCGTGGCTTTAGGGTAGCACCTTCCCAACATCAGAACTATTTCTGACTACTCTTACTGACTGCGGTCACAAAAACCACAAAGGTTCCGCCCTGACACTTGTATGCGTCCTGGCAGAACCTTTTGTCATTAAACTTATTATTTCATTTTTGATATCCTTTTGTCAATATAAGATGAAAGAAATTCAACGCTTCCCTCCACACCAAGAGTGCTGCTGTTCAGACTCAGATCATAGGTATGGGAATCTGACCATTTGGAATTGCAATGACTGTCGTGGTATTTCTTTCTCTTTCTGTCTTTCTCTTTGATGAAACGCTCAGCTTCTTTATCGGTTTTTCCATAAAGACGGGCTACACGGGCAATTTTCTGATCCATGTCTCCAATAATGAAGATGGAAATCAGGCCCTCATAATCCTTCAGGATTGTCTCAGAGCAACGTCCTACAACTACAAAGGATTCTCCTTTTTCAGCCTTTTCCCGAAGAAAATTGAACTGCATCATAGCAACGTTGTCTGCCGGAGAACTGCTCATTCCTTTCACTGTGCGGTAAAGAAATTTGTTGTGCTTCATCTCGTCAAAGATTTCCAGCTCTTCTGGATTTACGTTATGGCTGTCTGCCACCTCGCGTAAAAGATTGTGATCGTATAACGAAAGTCCATAGCGCTTGGCGATTCGCTCTGCAATTTCATGGCCTGCGCTTCCGAACTCTCGTCCGATGGAAATGATCACCTGTTTTTGTGTTTTCATGGTATCCTCCCTTCTAACCAGAGAAATCCGCTCTTGTTTCACGGATTTTTCCGGATAAAATGCCGTTAAAAGCGGGCAAGACCAACTGTCAGTTATTCATGGCATGCCAGATCTTTGGCACTGCTTTTTCTCTGATAATTGACAGTTCTACACTTCCCCCTTATGGCATTATAAATATCTAGCATAAATCATCAGCATGGAAACGAGGACAACCAGGATCGTGGCAGGTGCCATTGCCTTGCAGTATTTTCCCCATTTGATCATGTGACCGCTCTTGGCTGCTGTTGCGATACCGACTACGTTTGCAGAAGCTCCGATCGGGGTTGCACTTCCGCCGATGTCAGTACCCATTGCAAGAGCCCATGCCAGAATGGAAATATCAACTCCCTGTGCGGCTGCCAGACTGTCAATAACCGGGATCATGGTAGCTGCAAACGGAATGTTATCAATAAATGCACTTGCGATAGCAGATACCCAGATAATGATGGCGATCATTACCATCAGGTTTCCGCCGCTGACTTTTCCAATAAATCCAGCCAGGATCGTAAGGATACCGGTCTGCTCCAGACCGCCAACAACTACGAAAAGTCCTACGAAGAACAGCAGTGTCTTGTAATCAACCTTTTTCAGAAGGTCCAAAGCATCTTTTCCGGAAGTGATCAGTGTCACTGCTGCGATAAATACACCGATACAGGATACGGTAAGCCCTGTCTGGGAATGTGTTACCAGAAGGACAACAGCGCAGAGGAAGATCACACAGCTGATGGTGAAACCCTTCTTGCTTACAATCGCTTCTTCCGGATCCGGTAACGTAGACGGATCAATTTTTCCCGCATTTTCGGTAAGCTCTTTGCGGAAAATAAAGTAAAAATAGATTACAACCAGCACCAGTGCGATCACCGCGATAAGACCTGTGTTTGTCACGAAATCTGCAAAGGAAAATCCAAGTGATGTTCCAATGATAATGTTCGGCGGATCTCCGCACATGGTAGCGGATCCACCAAGGTTGGCGCAGAAGATCTCTGCAAGGATCATTGGTACCGGATTAAATTTCAGCAGCTGTGACAGTTCTACGGTAACCGCTGCAAGGAACAGGATTACGGTGATACTATCGATAAACATAGCAAGTACAAAGGACAGGAGCATAAATGTGATAAAGATCGGGATAATCTGGTATTTAACCAGTTTCGCGATCTTCATGCATAACCAGCGGAAAAATCCGGAGTTTGCCATGCCTTCTACCATGATCATCATACCAGCGATGAACACGATAGTTTCCCAGTTGATTCCAGCAGAAGCTTCGCTTGCTTCACCTGCTGTGTGCCAGAATCCCGGTGAAAAAATACTATGTATGTTCAGTGTTTCAATAATTGCTGAGGGGCTGTGCATACAGATTCCAAATACAAGAATCAATGTAAGGAGCGCACATCCCAGCGTAACAATATGTCTTTCCCATACTTCTGTGATGATCAGAATGAACATCGCCAGGAAAATTACTACTGCAAAAATCTGTGCTATCATTTCTTTCCTCCATGACTGTCAAACCATGCCATCCAGATGCCGACAGCAATGGCTGCAACAATCATTACTCCTATAAAAATATTAAGTAACATATAGTGTCATACCTCCAATCATATACGTTTGTTTACATGGAAAATAATTGCTCTCCACTGCAATGCTTTACTCATAATGAAAACACTTGCAGCAATCAGCAATATTAAACAATGGTATATGATCTTCAGTGTTTCTGTCCATCCTGATGATGGATGTAACAGATAATAAACCGTCTGCCGTCAGCATCATTTCTGGTCAG
The DNA here is from genome assembly GCF_040914025.1 of Ruminococcus sp. RTP21484sp1_RTP21281st1_A8_RTP21281_210402. Classification (NCBI taxonomy): domain Bacteria; kingdom Bacillati; phylum Bacillota; class Clostridia; order Eubacteriales; family Oscillospiraceae; genus Ruminococcus; species Ruminococcus sp. RTP21484sp1_RTP21281st1_A8_RTP21281_210402. Next base: position 160,061 of record NZ_JBCPGE010000002.1, on the reverse strand, counting down.
CAGACGTTTCTTTGCTTTATAAAATACGGTATTCGCCAGCAGAACTGCCAACATGATGAGCACCACAATTTCCACGCCTGACCTGTGGCGAAGGCGCTGGTCCGCCTCCAGCCTTACAGACACCTGCCGAAGTCCTGTCAGTTCTTCTGCACTTGTCCAGGTGCTTCTGGAAAGCTCTGGTGAAATCAAAGAAGCTGAGGCCGGTTTCAGATCGTAAACATGCATAATGCTCTTCGCTTCCATGCCTGCAAAAAGCACACACAAAACCGCAACTGCCACACTGAAAAACAGGCAGACAAGCCGGTTCGCACATTCGTTTTTTTTCACTTGGCCTCACCTCGATACCTACAAAAATTCGTTTTTATAATAGCAGATTTTATAAGGTTTTTCAACTGTTTTTGCAGAGGGCTGAAGGTCACCCTATTCCATAATTATGTACTGTTCCATATATTGGACACTGCTTTTTTTACAGGCAAAAATCGGACTGAAATGTATCTTTTCCAATGCATTTCAATCCGATTTATAATCACTCTCTTAATAAAACCCTGTTTAATTTTTACAGATTATTCAGCGTCTGTCTCCTCGGCTGTCTCGTCTGCTGTGTCAGCTTCTGCAGCTGCAGTCTCGTCAGCGTCATCTGCTGCTTCAGCATCTCCTGTCTCAGCGTCATCGCTGTCCTCGAACGGGATAACTGCTCCGTCATATTTCTCGTTGATAAAATCTTTGATCTCGTCAGATTTTAATACGTCTACAAGAGCTTTGATCTTGTCGCTGTTCTCATTTCCTTCTTTTACTGCGATTACGTTTACATATGTTTTTGCAGCTTCGGAATCAGAGGTCTCATATGCAAGTGCATCTTTGGATACAGAGTAACCAGCCTGAAGTGCATAGTTTCCGTTAAGGACAATGTAAGAAGTCTCTTCTGCAACACGCGCTACCTGCTCAGCTGCAAGCTCAACAATTTCTACGTTGTATGGGTTCTCCTCAATATCGTTTACAGTTGCCTCAAGACCTGCACCGTCTTTCAGTTTGATAATTCCGTTGTCCTGGAGAAGAAGAAGTGCTCTTGCCTCGTTTGTGGTATCGTTCGGTACTGCGATTGTGTCGCCATCTGCGATATCGTCAAGGCTGGATTTTGTTCCAGGATAAATTCCAAATGGCTCGTAGTGGATTCCGCCTGCATTTACAAGGTGGGTTCCTTTTTCCTCGTTGAAGCTGTTCAGATATGGAATGTGCTGGAAGTAGTTTGCATCGAAATCGCCGCTCTCTACAACTTCGTTTGGCTGTACATAATCATCAAATACCGTTACCTCAAGGTCGTATCCCTCTTCCTCAAGGATCGGTTTTGCTGCTTCAAGGATCTCGGAATGTGGTGTCTCGGATGCTGCTACTGTGATGGTTTTGTCATCATCTGCTGCGAAAACAACGGATGTTCCAACGGTTCCAAGTACTAATGCTCCTGTGAGTGCTGCTGCGATTAATTTTTTCATAATAAAGTTCCTCCTTATTTTTTGAAAAATATATTTAGTTTCTACATTACAATCATTTTTTATAATAAACAGGGGCTACTAAAAACTCCTGTCAATTATCGATTTTGGTTACTGCTCACAGATACCATTTCTTATAAAATAATCTGTGGCTTATTTTCTTTTATCCAGCTTGTTGGCTATGAACATACCAATTGTCTGGAAAATCTGTACCAGTACTACCAGAAGGATAACTGTCACCAGCATGATGTCCGTCTGCCAGCGGTTGTATCCGTAACGGACTGCAATGTCTCCAAGTCCGCCTCCTCCTACGGTTCCTGCCATTGCGGAGTAACCAAGGATAGTTCCTGTTACAATGGTAGCTCCTGAGATCAGGGATGTTCTTGCTTCTACCAGCATTACCCTAAATACGATCTGAAGGTTGCTTGCTCCCATGGATCTTGCAGCCTCGATAACTCCCGGGTCTACCTCATTTAAGGAAGACTCTACCATTCGTCCGATAAAAGGGATTGCCGCAATGGTAAGGGGTACGATAGTGGCTGTGGTTCCATAGCTTTTTCCTACCAGAAATCTGGTGAATGGAATGAGCAGGATCAACAGGATCAGGAATGGGATGCTTCGGAAAATATTTGCGATCACATCCAGGATCTTATATAGTACTGCGTTTGGCCGCAGACCCTCTTTGTCGGATACTTTCAGCAGGATTCCAAGGGGCATTCCAAATACATATCCGAAGAAGGTGGAAAACAGGGTCATATATAATGTTTCCCCTACACCTGCGATTATCATATCGGTTACTTGTTTCGTCCACATAATCAGTTCGCCTCCCCTATCTCAAGTCCACGTTCTGTAAGGAATTTCTTCATCTCCGGTACATTGGTACTGTCACTCATGAACTGGAGGATCATTTCTCCTTTGGCTACACCGCCTACGTTTTTGGTGTTTGCCTTCAGAATGTTTACAGGTTCGTGGAAGGTTAATATAAGGTTTGCGATTACTGGTTCGAATGCGGAGTTCTCAGAGAATACGATTCGAACGATTTCGCCGTCCTGGATTTCTGACTGGGTAAGCTTTTTGCTTTCTACGTCGTTTCCAGAATCCTTGCTAATCAGTTCTTTGGCTACCTGTGATTTCGGGTGGCTGAAGATTTCTTCTACAAGGCCTTGTTCTTTTACTTCACCGTCTTTCATAATTGCCACATGAGTACAAATCTCACGGACAACTGACATCTGGTGGGTAATGATCACAATGGTGATTCCGAATTTCTGATTGATGTCCTGCAAAAGTTCAAGTATGGAGGATGTGGTCTGGGGATCCAGAGCGCTTGTGGCTTCGTCACAGAGCAGTATCTGTGGATCGGAGGCCAGGGCTCTGGCGATTGCCACTCTTTGTTTCTGTCCACCGGAGAGCTGTGCGGGATATGCTTTCGCTCTGTCTGCCAGTCCTACGATTTCCAGAAGCTCCAGGGCTTTTGCTCTTGCTTCGGCTTTTTTCTTCCCCTGGATGTACAGTGGGAAGCAGACGTTTTCCAGTACGTTTTTCTGCATGAGCAGGTTAAAATGCTGGAAAATCATTCCTATTTTCTCTCGCTCTTTGCGGAGTTCTTTTGGGGAAAATTCGCTGAGGGATTTTCCGTCTATTAATACTTTTCCTTCGGATGGTACTTCCAGAAAGTTCATACATCGTACCAGGGTACTTTTTCCTGCACCGGACATTCCGATGATTCCGTAGATGTCTCCGGTTTCAATGGAGAGGCTTACGTGTTTCAGGGCTTGTACGGAACCGTCTTTGGTTTCGAAGGTTTTGCTCACATCTTGGATTAATATTGAAGACATGTCTTTCCTCTTTCCTTTAAGTGGTGTTTCATCGTCGATATGGTTACTATAACACAATTGGAGTAAAAGTGTTAATTCTTAAAAGTTTTGGCTAGTTATAGGGTAAGGCTATAGCTAAAGTGGACGCCAGCGGGGGAGGGATAAATCACGCTCGCCGTCGCAACGTTCTGGTGAGCTAATGACTAACTGCGACTAATGCGCTCGGGAGAGCCCTCTCGCATAAGTCTCCGTAAGTCATGGATCTCACCGCCACTAAGGGCGCTCCTTAAATGGCTCGCTTAGATTTATCCCTCCCCCACTGGCTGTGTACTGGTTGGTGAACAGTTGAGCGAAGCGGACGTTTGGGCGGGAAGGCGCTGCGCTGTTTCCGCCCAAACTGAAAGTGGGGGGGGTGGGTGTAGTGGGGGGTAGGTTCAGCTTTAGTTCCAAATGGAAGTTTATGTAAGTGTGTGGATTATCGTAATGCTTTGTCTTTGTATTTGGCAATTTCTTCCAGGTACTTCTGTCCTAACTTGCTAATCGTGGTTCCTTTTCTTGCAAGGTAGCCGATGGTCATGACCTCGTCGGAGTCTAGCTTCACGGCGCAGTAGTCGGAGCCGTTTAGTTCTTCGCAGATGATTCCGGAGCAGAGAGTGTAGCCGTTGAGACCCACCATTAGGTTCAGGAGAGTGGCTCGGTCATTGGCTTTGATGAGGCGTTTGTATTCGTAGGTGCTCAGGACTTCTTCGGCGAAGTAGAAGGAGTTGTAGGTGCCTTGCTCGAAGGAGAGGCAAGGGTATTCGCGGAGGTCTTCCAGGGTGATCAGGTCGCGGTCAGCAAGGGGATGGCCTTTCCACATGTAGACATAGATGCTGCACTCCAGGATTGGGTGGAATTCCAGGTTGAATTCGTGAAAAAGTTTCTCCAGGACTTTGTGGTTGAAGTCGTTCAGGTAAAGGATGCCGATCTCGCTTTTGAAATCTTTTACGTCGGTGATGATGTCGTAGGTGCGGGTTTCGTGGACAGCGAATTCGTATTCGTCCATTCCGAACTGCTTCACCATTTCCACGAAGGCATTTACTGCGAAGGTGTAGTGCTGCATGGAAACACTGAATTTCTTCTTGGTATGTTCTTTGGAAACGTATTTGGATTCGATCAGTTCGTATTGCTCTACCACCTGGCGGGCATAGCCCAGGAATTCCTCTCCCTCAGGGGTTACGGAAATTCCACGGTTTGTCCTGCGAAAAAGCTCTACTCCGATTTCCTCCTCCAGTTCACGGATTGCCGAAGATAAACTTGGCTGTGATATAAAAAGATTCCGGGCAGCTTCATTCATAGAATTGGAATTCGCCACCGTAATCGCATAACGAAGTTGTGCCAGGGTCATATGGGTTCCTCTTTTCTGCAATTTTCTTCTATATTAACACAGTGGCACAATTTATTCCACAGAGGATTTTTCCAGTCTTATATTCGAAAAAAATGGATTACTGTTCAATCCGTGACCAGAAACAAAAATGGTGCCTGACTAAAAAGCCAAACACCAAATTTCCACAGTCCGGGGATGGTACACGACCTGCCGTTTTTTGAAAAATTCTTTCAGCCACCCCCTTTTATTCTGTGTAATTATTCCCATTCTCATCTGTCCAGGTTCCGTCTCCATTGTCGGTGTAGCCTACGCCATTTTCATCTGAATAGGTTCCATCACCATTATCCTAAAGGACTCCTGCGGACTCTTCATCCTCACCGGGTGCTACAATGGATGAATCGTCACTGCTCTCCCCGCCCATCCGCACACGGATTCCGTTGATCTCTACGTCTTCCATAGGAATCACCAGACACTTGCGGCCGTCAATGATCCTGGTCTCCACCAGTTCCACTTTATCTGGTTCAACATGGATCACTACATCCGGAGTTTTGATCTCGAATTTACGGGTATTGGTAATATTAGAGGCTACCATGGTGGCTTTTTCACCGGCTACAGCCTCATACTGGTTATCAAAAGTTTCCAGTTTCTCGTCTTCTACACCGCAGTCCTCAAAGAGACGTTTCACCTCAGACTGAGTGAGCACAACCGGGTCTGGGGAATCTTTCTGTGCTTCAATGATCTCGTTCAATTTCTCATGGATTCCAATAACGGTGTCATACTGGCAGTCGTCACCAAGGGTTTCCTCCACCAGCATGTTGAAAGAATCACGCTGTCCACCTGCGGAAAGCGGTGCTGTACATCCAAACACTTCGTCCACGAAAATGTCATGAAGCTGCTCTGCATTCTTGGAATAGTAGAGCATGCCGTGGATGTCTGTGCTTCTGTCATTAAATAACGGGAAAAGGAAGCCGTTCTCTGGCATTTCCACGATCCAGTCACGGATACGGTCCTGGATCAGATTTGCCTCCGCATTGTAGCAAAGACCTGCTTTAGACAGCTTCACTGGACAGATACTGCAAAGAAGGTGCTCATAAATCTCTTCAGAAGCATCATCCATATCGATTCCATCTGAAGTTCTTCCCGGGATATCGTACACAGCGTGTACCAGGATTATGTAGTAATTTTCCGGATAATCGTAATTTTCAATAATTTTGTCATAAAAGCTCTCGATTAAAGCGTCATCCTTCAGTTTGCTGGCGCGGAGCTTCATGAGAAATTCGTGTTTGCCGCCCTCTTTTTCCTCTGCCAGTGGGAATTCCATATTCATCAGGTTCTTTCCAAGAGTACCAGAAAGGGTTTTCTTGAATATTTCAAAATATTTGAACATTTCTTCCTCCGAAAGGGAAAGGAATGCTTCTTTCAGTTCTGTTTTTTTATTCTTTTCAGCATCCACATAGCATCCACAAATTCTGGTAATGTTGCAGTTGGCTGGTGTCAGCTGTTTCTTGATTTCAGAAATTTCTTTTTTGTTCATTTATATATGTCCTCCAGTATTCCAGAAAATATGTTTTCAAAACCGATATCCCATCTCTGATATGAATTTGAGTCTGTTGCCTTGCTCTCCATTCATAAAGATTCTCTGAAAGTATTATCAGCTCCATGATTTCAGCTTTTTTATTTTAGCCTAACACTCCAGAAAATTTCAAGACTTACTTACAGAAACAATAAATCATGATTAATGGTCGTATAAAATAACTCCTTAAACTTCTCCATATCCCGTGTCTGTCCCAGCGCCCACATCATTTTCGTCACAGACGCCTCCAGCGTCATATCATAAGACTCCAGCACCGGGAACCGTTCCTTGATGACTTTTCCAACCTGGTAAACTTCCATGTCACTTCCCTCATGGGTAACCTGGGTCGCCATACACACAGGCTTGCCTGCTTCAATCCAATGCGCGATCGCATCTATAAAATTATCATTTTCGTAATGAGGCAGACCGCCTACACCGAAGGATTCAATGATCAGTCCGGAATAAGATGGAAAAAGAGCATCCAATACTTTCCCGTCAATCCCCGGAATCAGTTTGAGCAGAAAAATTTTCTGATTCATCTCATGATAAAACACCAGTGGCTTGGTGGACTGGTCTTTGTCATCAATATAAAAAATGATCTTCTGATCGTGAATGGATGCAATATCCGGATAATTAATGCTGGAAAAGGCATTGTAGCTTTTGGAAAATTCCTTCTTTGCTCTGGTTCCTGCGATCACTTTTCCCCCAAACACAATGGAAATTCCATGAGCGCGGTCGTGAGAGGCAAAGCGGAGACTGTCCAGAAGATTGGAACGTGCATCTGTAATTGCCAGGTCAATAGGTTTCTGTGCACCGGTAATCACGATAGGTCTGCGGTTATTCTGGATCAGATAAGACAAAGCAGCAGCCGTATATGCCATAGTGTCCGTTCCATGGCAAAGCACAAAGCCATCATAAAATTCATATTTGGATTCGATCAGTCTGGCCAGCTTCAGCCAATGGTCTGCGCACACATTGGTACTGTCCAGGGCAAAAGGCTGAACGGTATCAATGGTGCAGAATTCCCGGGCTTCAGGAATATATTCCAACAGCTCATCTGCAGAAATCTGCGGTGCCAGCCCCTCTGCTGTATATTTGGAAGCAATGGTCCCCCCGGTTGCAATAAGAAGTATCTTTTTCATGTTGTCCCCCTGTGTAATTGTTATCCACATGTTCAATCTGCTGTACCTGCATTTTCTCAAACCTTACTTTGTAGCGAAAAGCTTTTTTTCATAAGTATTTTACTTTGTATAGACAAAGGGCCCGCCCGAATCACCCCAGGCAGGCTCTTTTATCATTTTCTCCACTTTATATAATCTCAATTCTTTCAGAAAACATTTTGCAATACATACGATATAACAAGTTTCGGTCTTTATCTCACTTTTAGTTCTCCTCAGTTGTCTCTTCTGCAGTATCCTCTGCGTTCTCCTCAGAATCAGCGCTCTCGCTGCTGTCCTCGGCCTTGCTGTCTGCACTGTTCGCTTCTGCAGTCTCGTCTGTACTGTCAGCGCTGTCTGTAGTATCAGCTTCCTCTGCGCTGTCGCTCTTTGCAGCATCTGTCTCAGCAGTATCAGCATCATCGCTCTCATCTGCTGCCTCGACATCCTCAGAAGCAGTATCCTCAGTAGCATCTGTTGTATCTGCTGCATCTTCACTTGTATCCGCTGTAGTCTCTTTAATTGTGAAACTGTGCTCATCTGTAATTGTCAAAGTAGAAAGCACCTTATCATTTACAGTAATATCAGCATCATCCAGCCATTTCTGAGTTGTCTCGGAATAGTATTCGCTGCGCTTGGTGTTCTCAAGGGACTCTTTCTTGGAAGCGGTTGCATCCTGGTCATTTACTTTGTCCATCCGAAGCACATATACGCTGCTATCAGTCTCAACCAGCTCGCCGTAAACTTCGCCGTCCTTCAGAGTTCTCAGCGCTTCTACAACAGCGTCATCATAAGAATTGGAAATATCCTCATCATCACTGTCATTTGTGAAAATAGTTCCGGTCAGTCCGCTGTAAGTATCATCAACAGCCTTGGCTGTCTCGCCCATGTCTGCTGTCGGATCCTCTTTCATCTTATCCAGGATCTCCTGTGCCTGCTCCTTGCGGGTAGCAATATCATCATCGGTAAGGTCATCTCCACTGATGGAAATACTTACATAGCTGAAAGAAGACTGCTGTGCCTCCTCATCCGTTATGTTAACCTCAGCCTCATTGCGGATCGGATCGTAAATTCTCTGACGGTAAGTCTCAAGCTCCAGAAGAGTCTTAACCTGGTCTTCGGAAACAGCAAGCTCCTTCAGAGTGTCCTCGTCATTGTCCTGCATAAACTGTGCTGCTGCATCTGCAATAGCAGTCTCATCATCAGAAGTAACCTCAACACCGTAATCAGCTGCCTTCTCCTTCATGATGTACATCAGCTCAACCTGCTCCAGGAACTGTCCTACAGCCTGCTCACCGTATGTAGTACCAGCATCCTCATCTACTACCTGGCTCCAGATATTTCCTGCACTTCCCATAAAGCTCTTATACATAGCAACCGTCTGTGCCTGTGACTCACGTGCATACAGACTTACAACACCCATAGGAATGTCTGTGCCATCTACAGTTGCAACGGTCTTCTCTCCATCTATAGACTTACTTCCACATCCGGAAAGCATTCCAATTGCCATTACGCCACTTAATGCCACTACGGTTGTGTTCTTCACGATTTTCTTCATATTGATCACCAATTACCCTTTCACTGATGTGCCGCTTAGTCACCACGCACAGCCAGCATGATTTCCCAATGCGGACACGCTAATAAGAGTATAAAACTTTTTTCCCATGAGGGCAAGTAGAAAGGGGAAAATCTGATAGAATTCACACAATTTTCGCGAATTTCCATCGGATCTTCCCCACCCAGAGACTACTTTAAATCAAAATATCCGAAAGCATTCAACAGCCCAGCCGTCTACTACTTTTCGCTCTTTCCTTCCTCTTCCACCAATTCCATCAGTTCCTTTGCAAACACCGTCAGCGCCTGCACAATATCCCCCACTGGTGCAAACAGGAACTTCGGCTCTTTATCCGGTTTAAACTGCAGCTGTCTGCGGTACTTGGCAACCAGCGGCGGAATTCCTTCCGGGTTCAGATGTGCATTTTCGTAAAGGGTGATCCTGATCTCACGCTGCATCTGCTTGATTTCCGTAATGTAGCCCTGATGTGCCAGTGCTTTCAGTCTTGCAATAGCCAGCAGATTCAGCACTGCTTTCGGCGGCTCCCCAAACCGGTCGATCAGTTCTTCCAGCATATCATCATACTCCTGCTGGGACTCAATCCCTGCAATGCGCTTATAAATATCCAGCTTCTGGAATTCATTGCTGATGTAGGTATCCGGAATAAAAGCATCCATATTCAGATCAATGGTAGTCTCGAAGTCTTCCATAGTATGAATACCCTTTGCCTCTTTGACCGCCTCGCTAAGCATTTTACAGTAAAGATCATAGCCCACTGCGTTCATATGCCCATGCTGCTGTGCTCCCAGCAGATTTCCAGCCCCCCGAAGCTCCAGGTCACGCATGGCGATCTTGAATCCACTTCCCAGATCTGTAAACTCACGGATAGCAGAAAGTCGTTTTTCCGCCACCTCCCGAAGCATGGTGTTCCTTCGGTACATCAGAAACGCATACGCCGTCCTGTTGGAACGTCCGATCCTGCCTCGCAGCTGATAAAGCTGGGAAAGTCCGTACTTGTCAGAATCATGGATGATCATGGTATTTACATTGGAAATATCCAGTCCTGTCTCGATAATAGTAGTGGAAACCAGCACATCAATGTCCCCATTGATAAAATCGTACATAACCCGTTCCAGTTCTCTCTCGCTCATCTGTCCATGGGCAAAATCCACCCTTGCGTCCGGCACCAGTTTGGAAATCCGCAGGGCAACCTCATCAATATCTGTAACCCGGTTATAAACATAATAAACCTGGCCGCCTCTTCGCAGCTCTCTTCCGATAGCTTCCCTGACAGTCTCCTCATCATACTCCATTACATAAGTCTGGATCGGCATACGATCCATAGGCGGCTCCTCCAGCACACTCATGTCACGGATTCCGATCATACTCATATGAAGGGTTCGTGGAATGGGAGTCGCAGTCAGAGTCAGAACATCAATATCCTTTTTCAGCTGCTTGATTTTCTCCTTGTGGGTAACACCGAAACGCTGTTCCTCGTCAACGATCAGAAGCCCCAGATTCTTATACTCCACATCCTTAGAAAGAACTCTGTGAGTACCGATCACAACGTCTACCTGTCCTTTTTTCAGATCCTGCAAAGTCTTTTTCTGCTGGGCAGGTGTACGGAATCGGCAAAGCAGATCCACGCGCACCGGAAACTCCTTCATTCTCTGGACAAAGGTGTTGTACACCTGCTGCGCCAGAATGGTAGTTGGTGCAAGGTAAACAACCTGCCGGCTCTCCTGCACCTCTTTAAACGCTGCGCGAAGAGCAACCTCCGTCTTACCATATCCAACATCTCCGCACACCAGACGATCCATGATCTTGGTGCTCTCCATATCCCGCTTGGTATCCTCAATGGCGTTCAGCTGATCCTCTGTCTCCTCATATGGGAACATTTCCTCAAATTCCTTTTGCCACACTGTATCCGGGCCACACACATACCCCTCTTTTTCCTGACGCACAGCGTAAAGCTCCACCAGCTCTTTGGCGATATTTTTGACAGCGCCCTTTACCTTGGACTTCGTGCGATTCCACTCCTGGGTTCCCAGCTTGTTCAGCTTCGGTGCCCTGGCTGTATCTGCGCCGGAATATTTCTGCAGCGCATCCAGCTGCGTCGCCAGAATATACAGATTACTTCCGTCACGGTATTCAATCTTGATATAGTCTTTTAAGACCTTATCTACTTCAACTTTTTCAATTCCACGGTAAATTCCCAGTCCATGCTTTTCATGGACCACATAATCCCCGATAGACAGCTCTGCAAAATCCTGGATCCGCTTGCCGTTGTAGACTTTTTTCTTTTTCTTTTTTTTCTGCTCCTGACCGAAAATATCGGACTCTGTGATCACCGCAAATTTGATCAGTGGATACTCAAAGCCTTTCCGGGCGTGTCCATAGAGGACCATAATTTCCCCTGGATTGATCACACGGTCATAATCTGAACCGTAAAAAGCATTCAGCTCATGCTCCTGCAAATCCTTCGCCAGACGCTCCGCCCTTGTCCTGGAACCGGAAAGCAAGGCAATCTGGTAGCCTTTTTTCTTATACTTTTTCAGATCCTCCACCAGAAGCTCAAAGCTGCTGTTATAAGAAGTTACACTCTGCACCGTCAGATTGTATTTCTCCGAGGCAAAATTCCACTCCACGCCTCTTGGCTCCAATGCCGACAACGACACTGCACGAAGTTTATTCAGTTCTTTCTGAACCTTGGAAAATTCACAAAGCCACTGAACCGGAAGGTTCTTTTCCCCTTTTTCTTCGCGATGTGTGCGGCTGGCGGCATACTCTTCCTCCACGCCCAGTCCGTTTTCCAGAATACGGTTGGGTTCATCCAGAAACAGAAGCATTTTTTCTTTGGGAAAATAATCCACAAAAGATACCATCTTTTTGCCATCATTCCACTCCACAGCCGGATAAATGGCAATCTCATCCAGATTTTCCAGAGAGCGCTGACTCTCTGCGTCAAAGCTTCGGATAGAATCCACTTCATCTCCCCACAGCTCAATTCTCCATGGATTCTCTTCTGTAAGGGAATAAATATCTACTATACCACCGCGCACAGAAAACTGTCCCGGCATTTCCACCTGTCCTACGCGTTCATATCCAAGCTGCACAAGGGTATTTTTCAGCACATCCATGTTGATCACGCTGTCAGAATAGAAATGAAGCACCTTTTTCCCAATTTCTTCCAGGGGCATCAGATAGTCCATACAGCCGTCAATGCTGGTAACCACAGTCAGTTCCTTCTGCTCCAGAAGTGCCTTTATCACACACATTCTCTGGCGGATCAACAGATTTCCCTGAATATCTGCCTGGAAAAAGAGAAGATCCTTCGCCGGGTAAAACATGGTATTTTTGTCATAAAAGCGCACGTCCTCGAAGATTTCCTTAGCCTGGCGCTCATCTCCTGCGATCACAAGGCGCATAGGTGTTTTGCCGGAAAGCCCATGGATCAGATGTGCCTTCTGGGATTCCAGGCAGCCTGTGATCTGCACAATGCCCTGATTTTTCTCAAGGCTTTTCTCTATTTCTTCAAATTCTGCCATCCCCTTCAGGGGCTGGGTAAATGAAAGCATGGCTTTCCTCCTTTTCTCAAAAGCCGCACCTCAGAGCCCACCCAAAACATGAAACCATTCCTGCAAGCTATCTGCACGTCATAATTTTCACAAAGCTTTTGGGGGACGCTCCAGGGGCAAAAGAAGCCCAGCTTGTTGCTGGACTTCCTTTGTTACTCAGTAACCCTCTTTCGGTTGTATTCATTCATCGCCGCATCCGGACCATCTGTTATGATTTTTTCTACAGCGTCTGCTGCAAACTCAATTGCTTCATCCACGAGCTTGCGGTCCCCGGATGAAAAACGGCCAAGCACATGGTCTGCCAGATCCCATCCTTTTGGTTTGGCTCCTACACCAATTTTTACACGCATGAATTTCTGTGTGCCAAGTCTGCCAATAATGTCCTTCAGACCATTATGGCCGCCTGCACTGCCCTGCTTCCGGATACGAAGCTGTCCCGGCTCCAGATCAATATCGTCCTGAATAATGATCAACTCACTCTCCGGATTGATTTTGAAATAAGCAGCCATCTCCTGTACCGGACCACCGCTTAAATTCATAAAGGACAAAGGTTTCATAAAGATTACCTTCTCTCCTCCGATGAATCCGGAACCGTACATAGCATTAAATTTTACGCCGCCCTGCGGAATCTTATGACGTTCCACAAGCACATCGATCGTATCAAAACCCATATTGTGGCGGGTCGCCTCATACTGCTTCCCGGGGTTTCCCAGTCCAACAACTAAATACATAATCTTATTTTCCTTATTCTACTACGAAAGTCCTCCACAGCAATTCCAAAGCTCTGGTCAGCCACAGCCCTGTAATCACTGCCGCAACCTGCTTAGCCAATAGCATAAAACAGATGACTTTCATTTATTATCGAATGATATGAGTGTCAAAAGGTCTTTTGACACTCATTTGATACCCGGATTGCTACGCAGCTACGCTGCTCCCGCAATCCTCCAAATATTCGAAATCCGCTGATTTACTGCGTAAATCGCTACTTTCTCATATTTGGCGTGTCCCAAGTTCAAAAGCCTTATCGTGCAAGCACGAACAGCTTTTTGACCTTTTGACACTGGTATCATCAAATTAGTTGAAATAAACCATCTCATCAGCCAGAGGTTCGCACGGGGTCACATTCTCTGCATAAAGAACAATTCCCTCGCCCTGGTACTCAGAACGGTTTTCAAAGGCAACCTTGGCAGTCACCTCAACCCACTCGCCGGGCTTCAGCTTCGGTGCATATGCACTCTTACAGATATATCCCAGGAATGAAGTATCATCTGCACAGCAGGTCATGGCAGTACGTCCCGGAATGAAGAACTTGCTGCCCATACCTCTCGGACGTCTTGCACGAGCCTTAAAGCGAAGAGTTTTTCCCACATAGCGATCCGGATGATCCATAGCATCTACAAACCAGATTCCGTAATCTTCAGGCGGAATATCTACAATCTCTGCATCCAGGTCAAATGGCATCTGATCTGCGAAAATATCCGTCATCTCGCCTTCTTCGTCCTCAAAAATAACCTCTGCACTTGGGTTTACAACCTTAATGCTTCTGCGGAAGTTTGCAAGAGGATATTCTTTCTTGCTGCGGTTAAACACAACCATATCCGCATTACGAACCATATCCATAAAAATGGATTTCATATTCTGCATATATACCTGGAATGTGCTTGCATCTACACAGGTAATGTGCTGTTCAATTCCCCAGCCTGCCGGGAGCTTCATCTCCTCAAATTTGCTTACCAGCCACATTCCATTATATTCCATAACCACACGCTCCGGCTGATGGATAATATCCAGTGCCTGAAGGCGCTCCGGTGTAAAATCTTCTTCTTTCTCAATAACCTCAACTACAACATTATCTTTTGCAAGAGCCTCTTCATCGTACTCTTCCTCTCCCTCTTCGCAGAGAATGAGAAGTGTCTTTCCCTCTGTACGGAAGTAATCCTGCTGGAGGGTAAAGCTAAGGAAAGAGGTCTTGCCGCTTTCCAGGAAGCCGGTTATGAGATAAATCGGTACTGTAATTTCATCCATTTACAGAAACCTCCCTGTATTTTTCTTAATTAAAAGCAGTACGTTCGCATATATCGCTTATAAACAGCAACAAATAAGCTTACCAAAAGTCTTTTATCCCGTTTATATGTCAATCATTAAGCTACGCCGAACAGCTTGACCAGTTTCTCTTCATTTAACTTGGAACCAATTACGCAAAGACGTCCGGTGTACTCCGGTGAACCTTCACGGATCTCAGTTTCTTCCGGAACCATATCGAAGTAGATCCATGTTCCGTCCTCTGCCGGAAGCATTCCCTTAGCACGAAGGATCACGCCATACTCTTCAGAAGCGGAAAGGCTCTCCAGCATTTTCTCAAGCCCTTCTCTTGTAAACTTCTTAATAGTCTCACGTCCCCAGCTGGTAAATACTTCGTCTGCGTGATGATGGTGATGATCATGATGATGTCCGCAGCCACATTCGTCATCATGGTCGTGATGATGATGCTCATGATCGTGGTCATGTCCGCAGCCGCACTCGTCATGGTCGTGATGATGATGCTCGTGATCGTGGTCATGTCCGCAGCCACATTCATCATCATGGTCATGATGGTGATGATGCTCATGATCGTGGTCATGTCCGCAGCCGCACTCATCATCATGGTCGTGATGATGCTCGTGATCGTGGTCATGTCCGCAACCGCACTCATCATCATGGGCATGATGATGATGCTCATGCTCCTCTTTCAGCAGCTCATCCGCCAGAGATACCGGATGCTCCATAACCTCCAGGATTTTCTTTCCATCCAGCTTCTCAATCGGAGTGGTAATAATAGCTGCCTTCTCATTGATAGAACGAAGAAGCTCCATAGACTCCATTGCTTTCTTCTCGTCTACAATATCGGTACGGCTCATGATAATCGCGCCTGCATACTGAACCTGATTGTCAAAGAACTCGCCGAAGTTTCTCATATACATTTTGCATTTCTTGGCATCAACAACTGTAGTGTAGCTGTTCAGCTGAATATCAACATCCTCTTCCACACCCTGTACAGCCTTGATAACGTCGGAAAGCTTACCAACACCTGATGGCTCGATCAGGATACGATCCGGATGATACTTCTCTACAACTTCCTTCAGGGAAGCACCAAAATCTCCAACCAGGGAACAGCAGATACATCCGGAGTTCATCTCACGGATCTCGATTCCGGCATCTTTCAGGAATCCCCCGTCAATACCAATCTCACCGAACTCATTCTCGATCAAAACTACCTGCTCACCTTCAAATGCTTCTTTCAGCAGTTTCTTAATAAGAGTTGTCTTACCAGCTCCAAGGAAACCGGAGATAATGTCAATCTTTACCATTTTGTATTCCCCTTTCTATTATGTCAGAAAAAGGGGACATGACCAAGTCACATCCCCTAATATATTTATCCCAATTTCACAGTTTTATGCAAATCAGCCGTTGATCATGAAGTGCATAAGCTTATCAATGTCTTCTTTCTCATATGCAACGATCTCAAGCTCCGGAATCTCACCGTTAGAGAAGATGTTTGCAAGAGATACATACTGTGATAATTTAGATTTCAGGTTCAGTCTGTCACCTTCGCCAGTTACAAGCTCTACTTTACCAGCGCAGCTGTCTACTACATCAAAAAATTTCTGAATGTCTTTAATATTAGATACCTTCATGTCAATATTCTCCTTTCAACATGTACAACTTTTTCCATTTCTTTTTGTTCGGGCTCATTATATCTCAACTTTTTCCAAATAGCAACAGGTTTTTCACCTTCTGGGAAAAAATCCCCAACAGTCACAAACAAAACCCGAATTTGCCCCATTCTTTGGGTATTTTTAATACTAAATTATCACAGCAATCTGAAAATTGTCTGTGAGAATTGTTCCTTGCGGAATTTGGCAGCTTCTAATACTGGAACACAGCAACCCCGTAAGCTGGCAGCGGATAAGCAAAGGAGAACGGACGATTGTCACAATCCTGCTTTTCTGCCTTAAATACCTTCTTCGCAGTCTGTCCGTTTTCATCCAGAACCAGTGTGTATTGTTTCTTCTTCGGCACACCAACACGGTAATCCGGACGTTCTACAGGAGTGAAATTGCATACTACCAGAAGGTTATTTCTTTTTGTAGGGGATTTCCTTACGAAGCTGTAAATACTTCTGTCCCCGTCATCTGCATTGATCCACTCAAAGCCAGACGGATCCGTATCCGTTCCATAGAGCGCAGGATATTTGCGATACATCTTCAGCAATGTCTGCACAAAATCCTTCAAATCCCGATGCTTCTCTTCCCCAAGAAGGAACCAGTCAAGTTCTCTCTCCTCGCTCCACTCTCGAAGTTGACCGAATTCCTGCCCCATAAATAAAAGCTTCTTGCCCGGATGGCAGAACATAAATGTATAAGCAGCCTTCAGATTCTTAAACTTATCATCTAGCTCACCTGGCATTTTCTCCAGCATAGACTTCTTCAGATGAACCACCTCATCATGGGAGATTACTAACACATATTTCTCACTGTAAGCATATGTCATGGAGAAAGTCATCTTATTATGGTTAAACTTACGGAAATAGGGGTCCAGCTTCATATATTCCAGGAAGTCATTCATCCAGCCCATGTTCCATTTCAGGGAAAATCCAAGGCCGTCATCCTCTGCCTTACCTGTAACCTTCGGCCATGCGGTAGACTCCTCTGCAATCATCACAGTACCATGGTTTCTTCCAAGAACCACTGTATTCAGATGCTTAAAAAACTCAATTGCTTCCAGATTCTGATTTCCGCCATATTTATTGGCTACCCACTGACCATCATTCTTTCCATAATCCAGATACAGCATGGATGCAACGGCATCCACACGAAGACCGTCCACATGACACTCCTCGATCCAGAACAGAGCATTTGCGATCAGGAAGTTCTTTACCTCCGGTCTGCCATAATTGTAGATCTTGGTTCCCCAGTCCGGATGCTCTCCCTGTCTGGGATCTGCATGCTCATAAACTGCAGTTCCGTCAAAATTCGCCAGTCCATGGGCATCCTTGGGAAAATGTGCCGGCACCCAGTCCAGAATAACCCCGATTTTCTGTCTGTGAAGATAATCTACCAGATATTTGAAATCCTGGGGTGTTCCATAGCGGGAAGTAGGCGCATAATAACCGGTGACCTGATATCCCCAGGAACCGTCAAAGGGATGCTCTGCAATCCCCATCAGCTCCACATGTGTATAGCCCATATCCTTCACATACTGGGCAAGCTTCACCGCCAGTTCCCTGTAATTGAAAAAGCCTTTCTCATTCTCCTCTGTAGCCGGATGCTTCATCCAGGAGCCAGGATGTACCTCATAGATCGCCATGGCATCCTTAGTCTCGTCAAATTTCTGACGATTCTTCATCCAGGTGGTATCTTTCCATTTGTAATCCCCGATATCCGTGATTCTGGATGCCGTTCCCGGTCTTAATTCTGCCTCATTTGCATAAGGGTCAGCTTTATAAATATGCTCCCCGTTCATTCCTACAATAAAAAACTTATACAGCTGTCCAATCTTCGCTCCAGGGACAAATGTCTCAAATACACCGATCGGACCTGCCTTTTTCATTGGAGCAGCCTGTTCATTCCAGTCATTAAACTCTCCAATTACAGAAACAGCTTGCGCATTAGGTGCCCATACTGCAAAATAAACACCTTCTTTTTTCCCTTGTTTCACAGGATGTGCGCCAAGCTTTCTGTAAACATCATAATGGGTTCCCTGACCAAAGAGATACTGGTCAAGCTCTGTAAACTGTAATTTCTCTCCCATCAGAAAGTTACCTCCCTAAACTTTCAAATTCTTATGCACATTATAGCATACTCTTTTCCTCCATGCCACCAAAAACTTGTCTATTATTCATAAAAAATCTACATCAAAATTCATTTTTACTGTAAAAAAATACGCCTGTACTTTGACATTTTTCTCATAAGTACAAGCGTATACTATCATTCACACTATACAGCATCTGCGATTTCCGGAAGTCCCGAAGCTTAACACATATGCCAGACAGGCTCTAGAGCCTCTTATTTTCTCCGTTATTCGCCTGAGTCGCTGCTAAAATCCCCTTCGCTATTCTCACTGCCGTCTGTGTATCCGTCACTTTCACTGCCGTCGCTTCCATCACCGGAACCATCACTGAAGTCGCTCTCATCTCCATTACTGCTGTCATCTGAACTGCCATCAGAAGTTCCATCTGTGGAAGAGTCCTCAGAAGAGCCATTTCCATTATATCCAGGCACATAACCTGCATCAAGGGCGCTCTGCCAGAACTCTGCATATTTTGCTGGCTGAAGGGTAACATTCTTCGCCGCTGCCATCTCACTTACCGTTACCAGTTTATATCCCTGTGCAATAAGATCTGGAATCAGTCTGAGTGCCGCATCAACTGAAGGACCATGAATATCATGCATCAGAATAACGGCTCCGTCTCCCAGATTGCTGTCATTCATAATGCCATTGTAATCCAGATCTGCATCCAGATATTTCCAGTCCAGACTGTCAATAGACCACAAAATAAAAGGTTTCCCAACTGCCGAAATAATTTCATCATTGCAGTCTCCATAAGGCGGACGAATTACCGTGGACTCCTGTCCACAGGCATCAATCAATGCCTGATCGGTATCGCCGAATTCCTTTATAACATCATCAATACTCAGATTCAGCATATCCTGATGATCCCAGGAATGGTTTCCGATCTCACAGCCAAGTTCCACCATTCTCTTCACTTCGTCCGGATACTGTCCAACCAGCTGTCCCAACATAAAGAAGGTAGCATGTGCATTGTTCTCCTCCAGACAGTCCAGAAGCTTGTCTGTATACTGTCCCGGACCATCATCAAAGGTAAGTGCGATCAAAGGGCGTTTCTTCTCAGCATTGTAAGAACCATCCTCATTAAAATAATAATCGTTTACCCCCTTGGTCACCCAGCCGGTCTGCATGTATCCATTGGAATCAAATGCATATTTCACTCCGTCAATCTCTGCAAAACCATTGGTATAATATGTACCATCTGCATTCTGATACCAGCGTCCGCTGGAATCCTCATGCCAGCCTGGAGTCAGTGAAGAAACCTTGGTCACATCGCTCTGTCCTTTCAGAGGCTGTCTCAGAGCATCTGTAGAATTGGAATCCGCATTCGAAGCAGCTCCGTCACCTGCATCCGCCTGCACGCTCTGTGATTTTCCAGTACTCTTTCCTCCCACACGACTTACGATTGGAAAAATCACTCCTCTTATTACAAAAATCACAGCCAGCACCATTGCCACAACATAGGTAACCAGCTTAATGATCTTCCTTCGTCTTATCTGGCGCTGTTTCCTGCGCATTCTTTCGCGCAAAACCCTTCTATCCATTCATATTCCCTCTTTATCTCTCGTTACATAGTGGAAAAAATTTTCCGCAAAAAAGTTCTGTCATAGCACTTCTCTCAGCTCCAGATCATCTGTTACAAGAAGAATATCCGCTTTCTTTCCAACAGAAAGGGAACCAACTTCATCATAAATACCAATACTCTTTGCCGGATTTCGTGTTGCTGCAAAAATCGCTTCTTCAAGGGGAACACCAAAAGAAACAGCCTTGCGCATACAATCATACAGGTTCGTAGCAGAACCGGCAATCGTACCGTCCTTCAAAGTTGCCTTACAGTCCTTCATCGTTACTTCCTGTCCACCCAGCTGGTAGGTTCCGTTCTCCATTCCAGTAGCCATCATAGAGTCACTGATCAGTACAATCCTCTCTGGTCCAAACATCTTAAATGTAGCGCGGATCACAGCGGGATGAATGTGAATGCCATCACAGATCATCTCTGCCATACACTGCCCATCATCACAGGCAGCTCCGATCAGTCCTGGTTCTCTGTGCGCCAGTGGCTGCATGGCATTATAAAGATGTGTCACATGGTGTGCACCTCTTCTCATGGCCTCCGCTGCTGTATCGTAATCAGCTGCTGTATGACCAAGGGAAATGCACACCTCATTATGTACCTCATCAATGAATTCCATAGCACCATCCACATTCGGTGCCAGAGTTACCAGCTTCACCATATTTCCGGAATATTCATTCAGTTCACGGAAAAATCCGGCATCTGGTTTGCGGATATAGCCCTCCACATGAGCGCCTTTTTTCTTCGCATCCAGAAATGGGCCTTCCATATTGATTCCCCGGACAGCAGCTCCGTCTTTCATTTCTCCCACAGTCTTAATAGTAGCAAAAATTTCCTTCAGTTCTTCTGCCGGCAATGTCATGGAAGTAGGACAATAGGAAGTAATTCCGTGACTCTTTTCGTATTTCAGAATAATCTTAAGTCCTTCCGGATCAGCATCAGAAAAATCATGTCCAAATGCACCGTGACTGTGAATATCCACCAGCCCCGGAAGCACCCTGAGCCCAGCCGCGTCTACAATCGTCTTGTCCGTAACCTCATCCTCTGAAGCCACGATTCTATGATTCTCCACATACAGATCCTGTAATCTGAAGCTTCCATCCTCCTGAAAAACTTCTCCATTTTTAATAATCATAACTCCATTCCCTCCTGAGATTCATTGGCTGCTGTTTCTGTTATAAGCGGCAACCGTCAATTCTCTGTACCGTCATCCTGTGTATCTGTTGAAGCATCCGCTGCTGTGCCTGTATCTGCGGTTGCACCAGCTTCCTGCTCTTCTGCTGTATCCCCGCCATCAGTGCTCTGTCCGTCAGTCGTACTGCCATCTGCATGATCTGCTGCTTCTGTTCCCTCAGCAGCCTGTGCATCCTCACCTTCAGCAGATGTATCCGCTGCTGTCTGATCATAATTAGCATTTGCAATAATGAAATCCTGAACTCTCATAAGTCCGATACTCTCATCCACTGCAACCTGACCGTAAGTATCGATAAGAACTGCAAGATCGCCAGAAGCATACTGCTCTACCAGCTGATTCTGGATTGCAAGACTTTCCTCATCCTCCAAAGTCATTCCCTCTGCGTCCATGATTCCCTGAATAAGCAGATTCTGTTTTACCTTGGCCTGGGCATACTGCTGGCACTGGGCTTCGAAATCATCCATGGAAACGCCCTGAGACTCTACGAAGTCTTCAAGCTCCATATTTCCCTGCTTCGCGTATGCTTCTGCCTGTTTCTTAAATGTCTTCACTGCCTCTTCTACGTCTTTCTCTGGATATTCCACAACCTCAGAATTGGTGTAAACAGTATTCCATGCAGTGCTGCGCAGACTGCTGTCGGCCTGATCCTGTGCTTCCTGCTCCAGCTGTGCGCGAACAGAAGCCTTATATTCATCAATTGTCTTGTAATCGGTATTCGCTGCAACCCAATCATCGGTCAGTTCCGGTGGTCTCTTAAAGCTCTGCACGGTAATCTGGAATACTGCATCCTGTCCAGCCAGTTCACTGTTGCGGTAGCTCTCCGGGAAGGTTACCGATACGTCTTTAGTCTCACCCTTCTTCATTCCCACGATTCCTTCTTCAAATCCGGGAATCATTGTGCCGCTTCCGATCACAAGGTCATAATTATTACCAGTTCCACCTTCAAAAGCTTCCCCGTCTTTTGTACCTACGAAATTAATAGTAGCGGTATCACCATTCTGGATGACAGCGTTCTCATCTGTCACTTCCACTGAATTGTCTTTCAAATTCTCTGCGATACGATTCTCAATATCCTCATCTGTCACTTCTGGTACAGAATTATCAAGAGTTATCCCCTTATAGTCTGCAATTGTAACATATTTCTCCACATTATCCACTGAAACCAGGCGTGTCGCACCGGTAGAATCTGTATAAGGTTCCTGTACCTCTTCTTCCTCTGCCGAATCCTCTGCCTGCTGCTCTGTGGCAGTGCTCTCACTCTCTGTACTGGTAGTTTCTTTATCACTTCCGCAGCCATTTACAGCAAGTGCCATACACATTACTAACGCTGCCAAATATAGTTTTCTTTTCATTTCATACTCCCTTCAGTTACTCTTTTATAAAATTATCACATTTTCTATTAAAAAGAAAGCCCACTGAGGCAATCATTTTTATTTTGCCTCTCCACCGTTACTGTTCACTGGAAATGTTCCGCGAGGTGCTTTTTGTGAACAAGGTTCACAGAACCCCCGGGAATCTCAGCGCGAAATCATGCGAATGCATGATTTCTGTGCAGCTGGTCTTATCAGCCCCCATTCATAGGCGGTACAGGAGTGGGTCTGGATGGGTCAAATACCTGGCTTACGTCAAACAGATCTGCCAGCATGTCCGGATTGTAATACATTCGGTATCCATCCACATTTCTTCTTCCCATTCGGAAATATTCATCCGTCATCTGTACAAAATATTTGTTAGAGTCCACATTGCAATAATAATCATAGCCCTGGGATTTCAGATATTCAAATTTCTCATTGCCAGTGTACTCTCCGCCGTTATTAATATCTGCTCCGAAAGCAAAGATAATAATATCTGTTCCGCCAATAAGCGGGTCAATGTTCTCTTTGAAGTTCTGTGTATCTGTTTCAAGGCGTTCCATGGAAACTGTGGACATGTTTTTATGTCCCCATGTATGGCTGGCAAAAGTCCAGCCCTCCGCCTTCATGGCATCTGCGACCTTTTTCGCTTCTGCCCGCTCTGTATCCAGATCAAAATCAGGATGCGCGTCAAGCCACGCCTTTTTATCATCATTCAGATCATCTGGTCTTGTCTGATAGCTGATATCTGTGCGGTAACCCAGGATTCCATTGTAGCCTGTAAGCGCTACAATTCCCTTATGTCCATGATATGCAAAATCAGGATGTTCCTCCACAAACCGGTCGATCAGCGGTACAACATCATAGTCACCTACAACTGTGCTTCCATCATCCTGTACATATTCGTTGCGAACCTTCCCCTCTTCGTCTATAACAAGCTTGGTGGCAATTCCATCTCCATCCTGGGAGTGATAATAACATACATCGTCCTGCGAAAGAACAAACGGTGTTTTTCCCTTAGGAAGATAAATCTGCTTTGCTTGCATTTTCCCATTTTCATCAACGTCTGCCAGATCATAAAGGTTTACCATTACATATCCCTCGTCATACATGATCTGGGTTATCTTATTAAACTCATCCATAGTGGTCATAACCTGATTATAACCATCTGTCTTGTAATCTCCATCAAACGCCTTGGAAGTATCCACGATCAGGGAATGGTAAAAAATGTGAGTTACCTGTTCTGGAGACCAGGCTACACATTTATCCTTTTTCTTCTGGAACTTCTCTGCAGCATTCTGAAAATGGACATTTCTCACATATGCATTGTCCTTCTGCAAAAGGCTGATTGCACCGTCATAATCATACTGGGCTGCTTTCTCCTTGGCTGTGACCAGTACTTTCTTCTCGTGACGGATCTGCCTCCTGATGATACCAGCCCCGGCAGCTGCTGCTTGTGGCATAACCCCTTTTAAATCTATGGCTGCTGCCTGGGCTGCTTCCTGCTCTGGCTGATTTACAGAGTCTGAAGAATTATCTTCTGTTTTCTCCTCATCAGACACATTCCCAGATTCACCCTGTGCAGTATTTTCTGAATTGTCAGCTGTATTTCCAGTCATTTCATCACTGTCATCTGCCGTACCTTCACCAGATTCCGGTTGTATATCTGTACTGTCTGAGCTGTCAGCAGCTTCCTCTGTATTAATATCGGGGTTTTCGGTGCTTTCGGGGTTTTCGATGCTTTCGGTGCTTTGGTCAGCCTTTGCCAGTTCTTCTGCTGCCTTGCTCTCTTTACCGGAATTCTTATCAGGGACCAAATCCCTTACCTTGGCTACCAGCGTTTCCATGCCGTCTTTTAACCCTGTCTGCTCTCTATAAAAGTATCCCACACCGCCCAACACTGCCAGAGCAGTAATAATAAGAGCCAGATTACGATTCCGTATCTGCCTCTTCTTTCTCTTCAGATTGCGCTCATGTCTCTCGCGCCGTCGTTCTTCGTAATATATCTCTTCCTGGTGTTCCTTCTCTGCCAGTTCCTGTAATTCTCTGTCAAGCTCCCGCTTGGACTGGCTGTCGGGAACTTTATTCTCTTCCAGACCAGGCTGTTCCTGTTCTGTATCCGATTTCTTCATAATGTATAACTCCTAACTATACTGTAAGCCCCCCTCAAAACACCTTCTTCCCGCAAGACCAGTTAATAAAGAAAACCTACAAAGCTTCCTATTAATCCTGAACGGAATCTGTAATCTGGCATTTATTATAACCATACCAGATAAATCTATCCATTCTGTAACCAGTAGATTTCTATTATACATGATATTCAAAATAATTACCACCTCTTCTCAGTAAATATCCTTGCATTCTATTGCCATATATTGTTAAAATAAAAAACACATGATAAAATATGTTTTAACCTCAAATATCAAAAATATTAAGCTCTATATCATTCACTCTAAAGGAGGAAAATATGAACAGATCAGATATTATGCGCATCAGCGCACTATTTGAAATAGCCCTGGGTTCTGCTTCTTTGATCGCAGCCCGCTTCTGGATCGGAACCACTAATATTGTGGGCAGACATGTAAGCCATGGTGATACTACAGAGGCTTTTGCACTTACTTATGCATTTACACTTCTTCAGATTGCAATTGGAATTATAGGCGTGATGAATGCAGAAAAAGGAAGAATGAGCACCGTTATCTTTGGAATTCTGGCCTTTATTCCCCAGATTGCCCACTTCTTTCATATTAAGGGAAGTATTATACTGGTTCTTATGAATCTTGCAGCATTTGCGGTACCGGTTTTATATGCTTTCACAGCTTATAAGCTTTTTAAAGGAGATAACAAAACAATTGCCTTTTCCAAAAAATGATGTTAAAATGTAGTTTATGTGAAACAAGAATGTAACTGTTCAGTTTCTTCACGGTCACACGTTTTGCGGAACCGTACAGGCTGAATAGTTATTAAGAAACTTTATAATATAGTAGGAGGATAAGTATGCATCCAGTAACAATCGTCCTTCTGGTGATTCTCGTAATCCTCATCGGATTACTGGTTGGTTTATATTTCTTTGGCAAGAAGACCCAGAAGAAGCAGGAAGAACAGCAGGCACAGATCGAGGCAAGTAAACAGACCGTTTCCATGCTCGTTATTGATAAGAAGAGAATGCCACTTAAGGAATCAGGTCTCCCACAGATGGTCATCGACCAGACACCGAAGCTTCTCCGCCGCTCCAAGATGCCGATCGTTAAGGCTAAAGTCGGACCGAAGATTTCCATTCTTATCGCAGACGAGAAGGTATTCGACCTTATCCCTGTGAAGAAAGAGATCAAAGCTGAAGTAAGTGGACTTTACATAGTAGGTGTAAAAGGCATCCGCGGTAACCTGGACGCTCCGGTTAAGAAGAAAAAAGGATTTTTCGCACGTTTTAAGAAATCTGCTGAGGAAGCTCAGGCAGCCCAGAATGAGACTAAGAAATCCAAAAAGAATAAAAAGAAATGATTATTTTAGCCCTGCCATTATGATGGCAGGGCTATTTTAATGCTCCTTTCCCCATATTGTAATGCCAGACATTATTTCCTGCGTGTTGCATTTTATCAAAAATCTTTCTCTTATTTCAAAAAGGATCCTGCATTTCTGCAAGATCCTCATTCTCAATCTTATTTCTCATTATCCATATAAAATTTCCTAAGGAAATACGTCGGCGTACAGCTCCATGCGTGGCAGTAG
The DNA here is from genome assembly GCF_040914025.1 of Ruminococcus sp. RTP21484sp1_RTP21281st1_A8_RTP21281_210402. Lineage (NCBI taxonomy): Bacteria > Bacillati > Bacillota > Clostridia > Eubacteriales > Oscillospiraceae > Ruminococcus > Ruminococcus sp. RTP21484sp1_RTP21281st1_A8_RTP21281_210402. Next base: position 133,853 of record NZ_JBCPGE010000002.1, on the reverse strand, counting down.
CTGTTGACCATACTGGAACCGTAGGGAGATTCTTCCCTGTTATAAGGATTATAAAGCTCCCAGAAGGTATCAGCACCGTCATGGATCATTTCACCCCAATAGCGTTTCATTTCTTCTAATGCAAGATCTTTCTCATCACAGCGGATAAGCGCATCAATATAATGGTGATACATATATGGAGTTACCATGCGGATTCTCGGATTCACTTCCATTACATGATGGATCAATTTACAGTTTGTCTCTTTGTCAAAGACACGGGCCAGAATCATCCAGATCTGGGTTGCCCAGGAAGCCTGACGGTCCGGACCGCTTACGAACATTCCAAGCTCTTCATCCCAGAACTCTTTCACCGCTGCCTCTTTCAGCATGGCCTGCTTCTCTTCCAGCCAGCTGATATCCTCCTGTTTATCCAGAATCTTTGCAAGGCGGATTCCGTAACGGATACAGTAAATAAGAACTGCTGTAGCTCCGGCCTGCTTATTCAGACCATCTCCCCAGTCCAGGAAGCACCAGAATGCATCACCTAAATCCTCCACAACATTTTTCTCATTTAACTGTGTCATGGCAATGCGGATCTGATCAATTGCCACATCATAGAGATCCCTTAAGGTTTCCAGATCATCGGTTGCCTCATAATAATCCAGAAGCACAGATGAGAAAAACAATGCATAGTCCAGAAGGTAAGTATCATCTGGCTCCATCTCCGGTTCTGTGAATACACAGGCGCTTAGCTTTCCCTCATTAAAAAGCAGTCCTGCAAAAATATACATACAGCGTTTGGCAAGATCATAATTCTTAAAGGTGTAATAATTGGCTCTCGCCTGAAGTCTCAGATCTCCCAGCCACATTCTGCGGTCACGCTTTGGTCCATCCTCAAAAACATCCTGCATACATTCTTTCAGGGTTTTTCGGCTTACCAGATCAATCTGATTCAGAAGCGGATCTCCGAAATCCACCGGCTTTACAGACTCCATATCTACAGCAGAAACCGTATCACAGGAAATACCATCGATTTTCAGCTGGAACTTGGCAGAAGTATCAATTACACGAAGCTCCATATAACGGAAAGAATATCTTCTTGGCAGCTTCACCTTCGCCGGAAGTACATCCACATGAATATACTCCTCCTGAATCCAGCCACGGCTGAGCCAGCCGTCATAATCAGCAGTTTTGTCCGTCATTTCCTCCAGACGCTCACCGAATTTCAGGTAAAAATAAACCGGTGCATCCTGATGGCTTCCTGTTTTACTAAGCTCCAGAGTCACATAACCTACAGCATGATCCCCGAAATCCACAAATACTGTATCATCTCTTTTTAAAGATTTTGCATACAGATTTTCAATCGGGTGCTCTTCTGTAATAACCGTTCTCATCTGACGGTCTTTTCCCACCATAATTTCCTTTTCAGCCTTAATTTCTTTATGCAAAAGCTCTGGCTTCAGGGATTCTGCAATTTCCAGAAAACGGTTATTTTTATGTACTTCGAAATTTTCAATTATACTATATGATGGCATTATCATTCCTCCTAAAAATCGCCTAATGTTTCATCGGAATCAGTATCTTCAGTTCAAACCAGTTGTCTGTCTTGCCCGCCATAACGGAACCGTCATACTTCTCTACAATTTTTTTCATACTCTTCATTCCATATCCATGGAACCGCTTGTCTTTCTTTGTTGTGATCGGGATTCCATCCTGGAACTGAACGTTCTCCTCGCAGTAATTCTCTGTGCGAATACGAATAAACTGTTTATCCTGAATCACATGCAGGGAAATCAGACGTTTCTGACGGTCTTTGATCTTCACCACACTTTCAATAGCATTATCCAGCATATTTCCGAAAAGAGCACTGATATCCATATCCTCCATAAAATTCAGCAGCTGCCCCTCACCCATAAATTTCAGCTCAATACCATGTCTCTGACAATGCATGCTTTTACTGGTAAGAATGGTATCAAGGACCTTATTTCCCGTTTTATTCTGTGTCTCATAAATCTTGATCTCACGCTCCATCTGTTCCAGGTATTCCCCTGCTTTTTCAGAATCTGCGCCGCTTTTTAAAAGATTGATCTGATGCTTCAGATCATGGTATTTCTGATTTACAATGTCGATACTCTCCTTGGAAAGCTTGTAATTTTTGTACTGCATATCCATAATATTCCGAAGCGTATCCTTCTCAAAACGCATCTGGATCTCTTTTACCTGAATGTGATAAGCATAAAGCACCGCCATACCGCTAAGATCCGCCAGTGTGCGGATAATAAACACATCCATAGCTGTTCCTGCACTGAAAATACTTTTTACATCCACATAGCTTACATTGCTGATACAATACACCATAATCAGCACAAAATATACAACCAGTAATTCTCTGCGGGTGATCTGCAATTCTTCAATATCCTTTTTCAGATAACGTTCGATCAGATAAATCAGAATGTATAATACTGCATAAATAACTACCATATGCAGCACTCTCCATAACATCTGCTCTGGTGTCCCCTTCTCCTGACCGCTGAAATCACCTGTATAAAAATAATGAATCTGCCAGCACAAAGAGGCTGCAAATTCTGCGTTGATAAATGCCTTCGCACAGAAAAATCCGGTTTCACGCCATGGAAGCTCTCCTGCCATCCTGATGTACAAAAGCATCAGCAAAAACACACAAACCATAAGAGGCATGAAAAACATCTGCTTTATTCCATCTGTAAAAAACATAACGGTAAAAATACTGATAAAGCTCAACACCCCATACACATATTTCCACACATCTTTTTTCCCGCATCCATGCACAAGAATCATTACCAGTGCAGAAAGCCAGTAGGAAATGGCATAATAATATCCGGGAGTGTTGACTACTGTGCCTCTCATTTTTCCACCTCATTCATATATTCATTCAGGGCATCCAGGAAGGGCTTCCGCCTGCTTCTGCTCACCTGGATCGTATCGCCGTTTACCATAATATCACTGCCCTGATAAGTCTCTACAAATTCCAGATTTACCAGATAACAGCGGTTACACCGAAAATATTTCTTCGGATCAAACTGATTATCTGTATCCCTCATAGTGCCCTTTGTCTCAAAATCCCCATCCAGAGTGTGGTAGATCAGCACATGGTCCTGAACCTCCACGTAACAAATCCGCGCCACATCCAGCTTCTTTTTACCTCCCTTCAGAACAATGGTAATGTACTCCTTCTCCGGTGTCTTCACCTTTGCCAGAGCCCTTACCATACTCTCTGAAAATGAAAAATAGGAAATTGGCTTCAAAATATAATCCAGCGCATTTACCTTATATCCCTGAATGGCATACTGAGGCATGTTTGTAATAAAAATAATAATTACATTTGTATCAAGCTCGCGGATTTTTTCTGCTGCTTTCATTCCATTGAGAAACGCCATCTCAATATCCAGAATAATAAGGTCATAGCTGGCAGTGTAATCGGTCACAATATCCTCTCCGTCCTGAAATTCTGTTACGGAAAATTTCATCTGGTTCTCTTTTTCATAACGATTCAGGCATTTCTTCAACGCCTCCCGGTCATGCCTGTCATCCTCTACAATTGCAATTCTTATCATAATTATTTCTCACCTATCCTATTCAATCAAACGGATACTCCAATCCGCTTTGCTGCCTTCTCATAATCGAATAGCTTCTTCGCAGCTTATTCGGCTAAAACGGCTCCCTGGCACAGTGACACTGCACCAGGGAGCCGGAATCACTTGTGTTAACTAAGAATAGTATAACAGGAAACAGGTTCTGAAACAATTAGATATTAGCTGCTTTCTTCTGATTTTCTTTGATCTTTTTCTGGTCCTCTTCAATGTGTTTTTCTACATCCAGACGGCTCATGAGAATGATAACAACTGCATATGTGATCACATCTGCCGCCAGGAATGCGAATGCAAGCACCTGCTCCACGCCGCCCATTTGGCGATATACCACCTGACCTGTATAATTTGCCACATTTTCAACAATTTCCAAGGTCTGCGGATTACATGCAATACCGGTATTGCTGTAACCAGCAAAGGTAAGAAGACTGTTCAGCACACCGATACAGAGTCCGCTAAGACCTACCATAATGGAGCTATAAACAGACATTGTAAATCCATCGCTTCGGAAACCATTTTTCGCTTCCAGGTGATCCAGCACATCAGAAAGAAGCGCCATCGTCACATACATTGCCGGAATACTTCCGATTCCTTTCAGTACCATACTTGCAGCAACCATTCCGAAGCTGTGTACATTCAGGAAACAGACAAGGCCGCCTACAACGGAGAAGCAAAGTCCTGTAACAACAGCTCTCTTTTTGCCCAGCTTACGGGCAATTGGCCATGCCACTACCATACCAACGGCAGTAGGAATTCCACCAACCAAACCAAGTGTTGACATTAATGCACCGGAAGTCTGCTCCGGATTTGCAGAATTAATTACACTGTCAAACATCCATCTTACATAGAAGCTCATGGAACTGTTTTTGATCAGCTGGCCAAACTGGAAAATCAGGAAATAGAGAATGATGATCCACCAGTATTTGTTGTGGATACAGCCTTCCAGCTGTTTTTTCAGAGGAAGCTTCTCTTCTTTCACATTCAGATTGATGGTTTCCTCTGTAATACGCTCTCTGGTAAAATAATATTCCAGCATACAGCCAAATGCACTTACAAGGCAAAGAACTATGGAAATAATCCTCCAGTGTGAATAGCTTGCGTCCACATCGATTCCGCCGTCCTTTGTCACAAACAGAAAGCTCTGAAGAAGAATCGGCACTACAATGCTGGCTCCAACTCCTGCGGAAGCAACCATTGCTGCATTTGACAGTGTTGCAAGAAGCCCGCGGCTCTCAGAATTTCTGGTAGAAAGAGAAACCATGGAGCTATGTGCACAGTAAAAACATGGATATGCAAGTGCATAGTACAGGTTATAGGACACTGCGATCCAGATCATCTGCACTGCATTATTGCCCTTAGTTGGTGTCATAAACATAAGAATAATGGCTATGATCAGCATTGGTGCTGCAATGATCAGGTAAGGTCTTGCTTTTCCCTGTGTACTTCTGGTGTTGTCGATCCACTGCCCGATCATCAGATTTCCGAGAACTACGAAAATCACAGATACGATTGGCAGAAGTGTGGCAAATGCTCCGAATTTCGTCCAGCCAAGTACATCCACATAATAACGGTTCAGATAGGCACCGAAAATGGCATTGGCAAACATGGCGCAAAAGGGCGCCAGAAAATATCCAATGGCAATTTCCGGAAGCTTCACCTGATCGGATTTGATTCTTGTTTTAAAAACCGGCTTTTCTGCAAGTTTTTTTGCAAAATTAGTAATGTTCAAATATTTCGCCTCCTGGGTTTATTTGACTCTTAAGATAAACTCTTTTTCCCTTTATTTAAGCTCTGTCTTCCATTTGCAGGCAGAATATTTCCTGCACATTTAATGGAATCTTACTTCAGATCAAAAGACATAAAATTAAATGCGCCAGTTCCCTTGTAACTGAAGTACAGTGCCTCTTTCTCACCGAGTCCGTTTACATCAGCTGCAAAACCGTGCTGTTCCTTGCAAGATTTTACCTGAATCTTTGCCACTGGCTTGCCGCCTTCCTCTGTGGATACATAAACAATTCCAGTTGCTTTTCCCTTAATATTAATACGAACCTTAGAGGTCTCACGCAGGTCAAAATATTTGAAGCCTGCAACTGCTCCGTCACACATATTGGCAATATACTGATCTGACCCCTGCTCACGATCCTTTCCTTCCTGAGTCAGATATGGATGACCGGACTTTGGATGTTTGATCATACTTAAGAAACGGGTTCCTTTTTTGCCATATACGTTGCAGGCAATGTAGGAAGGATAGTTTCCTTTTCCCTTAAGCGGTCCGTCATTCAGACCACAGGAGGTCATCTCTGCCTGATAGAATTTGCCATTCTCGAAGCGGATGCGCTCTGCACAGGCCTGACGGGAAGACTGCTTACGGTTACTGTGTCTGTGATAGAAAACATAATAGCTTCCATTAATCTCGATCAGGCTTCCGTGAGTGTTTCCGGTGCAGTTTCTTGCATTTTTTACATCTGTGATTCCAGGAAGGCCGATGTCCCCGTTGCTGACCAGAACACCGCCAAACTCAAAGCCCTCTGTAGGGTTATCGCTTGTTGCATAGCAAAGCTCATGGCTGTTCAGGGAACTGTAGATGAAGTAATAGGTTCCATTGAATTTACGCATGGAGCTTGCCTCCAGGAAGGGATGTCCCTCATAAGAACTTCCCGGTGCTTCTTTCTCACTGGCAATTCCAATGTATTTCGGTCCCATTTTTACAGTAAGCATATCTGCCGGGTCCAGCTCGAAGCACATTGCACCGTGCTCAGTCGGCTTGGATCCATCAAGCAGAAGGGGATTTCCCTGAAGGGCAAAGCCTGTATAAAGATACAGCTTTCCATCATCATCCATAAAAACGCCCGGGTCAAACTGCAGCGGCTCCTCTTTCTTTCCAATAGGAGTGCCGTCTGCATATTTTACATAACCATAGAATTCATATTTGCCTGCCGGCTTGTCACAGACAGCCACAGAGATCATCTTGGTGCCGCCCATGAAATAATAAAGATAAAATCTTCCGTCCGGTCCCTGGATCATATCCGGTGCTGCCAGACCATTTGTAAGACGGATCTTCGGTGCTGCCGGATCCTGCTCTCTTTTGAAAATAACACCCTCATAACGCCAGTTGCCCAGATCGTCTACCGGCGCTGACCAGCATACATAATCTCCCAGACAGAAATTCAAGCCGTTAAAAAGATCATGAGAACCATATATGTATACACGTCCATCCACAATATGCGGCTCCGCATCCGGCACGTATTCCCAGCTTGGCAGGTACGGATTTACAGCCTGCTTTGTTTTCATACCATTTATCCTCCATTGATTATTTTACATGTTTCATATCATGGATTTATTATAACACCCTGCAATTTCTGTACCTGTTTTTAACGTAAATTGTAACAAATTTATCGCAAATAGCACATCTTTAAAGTCCAGAGGTTGAAGCTCAATAAAAAAACTGTCCAGTCACAGACAGCTTTCTTCCTTTACACCATTTCCTTACCTGATTCACTTTACTCCAAGGCATCTGCCATTGGAAGCACTCCTGGAGAGATTCGAACTCTCGACACCGCGCTTCGTAGACGCGTGCTCTATCCAGCTGAGCTACAGGAGTATACTCGGTCATGAGGGAATCGAACCCACTCGTGTTATGATAACAGCGGATTTACAGTCCGCTCCGCCTCCTTAGCGGGATAATGACCGATATGATTTCTTGCATGTTTTATATTACCAGAAGAACTACATATTCTGCAATAAACCACTAGTTTAATATAACCAAGGAACATAAGTAAAGTTACTGTTCACTCCGTTCACAGTAACGCGCTTCGCGATGCACAGAAATCATGCATTCGCATGATTTCGCGCCGCAATTCTCGGGTTTTCTGTGAACTTTGTTCACAAAAAACGCCTCGCGGAACGTTACCAGTGAACAGTAACTAAGTAAAACTGCATTCTGACTTATAAAAAATCCCCATTACCATTTCTTAGTCCATCTTATATATCGATTTTCTTATTGCATTTTCCCATTTATCTGGTATAATAATCATTCGGTAAACAATTCAATAACAAATTAGCTCTGGTATAAAATTGGAAACGACACAAGTGTACACTTGATAACGAACAACACATGTGTCTTTTTTGTACCCATTTTTAGAAAAAGGAGAACAATTTTATGCCAAAAACTAAGTTTCAAAATGTTATTTTCACTCTGATGATGGCTTTCCTTATGGTCTACGCCATGATCTGCTACAACATTTCCCTGAACATCGGTGGAATGAGCAACCAGGTATTTCTCATGGCTTTCGGCGAAATGAAGATTATGTGGCCGGTTGCATTTGTACTGGAGTTCTTTATTGTTGATAACCTTGCCCATAAGCTTGCTTTTCGTATTGTCACACCTAAAGACAGACCTTTCGCCATCACAGTTGCAATTTCTGTTATGATCATCTGCATTATGTGCCCGATCATGAGCTTAATTGCCACAATCTTGTTTAAAAATGCGGGTTCCCAGTTCGTTGCCGTATGGCTCCAGACCACTTTCATGAACTTCCCGGTAGCCTTCTTCTGGCAGCTTATGTACTGTGGACCGCTGATCCGTTTTCTCTTCGGGAAAATGTTTCCGGAGAAACAAGATGCATAAGCGTACCTGTTAGCAGTTTTCATATAAATTTGAAGGATTTTAAAAGGCATTGCAGGATATAGCCTCTCCCTAACGTTTGACTCCAAAATCAAATCGTTTACAGACGCCATATAATTCCTTGCAATGCCTTTTCTCGTTAAACTTTCTCAGCTACTATTCTGTAATTTCTAATCCAAATCAAGAAGTATGTACTGCCATTGTTGTATTCTCGATAAACCCTTCACACATTTTCTGTACTTTTTTAAGCGGCAGCTCGGAAATTGCCGCAATTTCTTTCTGTGAATACCCCCGAGAAAACATGTTAAAAACGGTCCTGCGATCTTTTTCTCTGGCCTGTCTTCTCATTTCTTTTTTCATCTCTTTCTTCATTTCTTTCCGCGTTGCTGCTCTCGCTTCATCTGCATACATTTGCATTGCGCCATCCCATGCCTTACACATATCCTTCACCTCCACAACCTCTTCATCAACAAATTCATATTGCTCCAGTAATATCGCCAGAAGCCATCTGGTTTCTTGACTTAGCTTTCGTATTTCTTCGGTACTCTCTTCTACGTATTTTCTCAATTCGTCTTTTTTACGGCTGTGCTTCATAAGCTGGAAAATATCTTTCCATTCCGTGTGAAACAACTCAGGATTCTGTTCATGAATATCTATCATACAAATATCATAATCAGGAAGCCTGTCTGAAAAACTCATCACATTTTCCGGGATGTCCATCATTTCCTGTAATTTTAACTTACTCTTCCACCTTTTCTCTCCCAGGTATAATACCTGATGAAATACCGGAAGCAATGGACGACGGATTCGGCGCCGTTTTTTCCCACGTTTTCCTCTTCCCCAAAACATTTGCTGGGATTTTCTTTTCCACTCTTTTAGCTGATCTGTATATTCTATGCTGTCATATGTAAAACATCTCACAGGCATCTCATAATTTGCCCCAGATTCAACTTCACATGCCAACAAAAATCTACAGCCTGGCTTATCGTGGAGACGAAGGAAATCGCGCTCTCTTTCCAGATACATGAGCTTCGCGCTGTCATCCCCGAATTCTCCCTCTTCAAAAACACCTTTTTCCCTGGCAATTTCCTCTTCGCCGTATTTTTCAGAACTGTTTTTCTTTTGTATATTTTTTGCCATAATCGACTGTTTATATGATACTCTCTTCTTCCTTTGTACTTCCTTAAGATAACATGGATCCACAATCTGCTTTCCTGCAAATAAGGTACCGTTCATAAAATCTGCAAAGCGTTCGTTATCTTTCAGATACTCCTGTAGTCCCTGGTCTTTTACACCCAAGTTTCACCACCTTCTTTATTACGCTTATTTCACAGGAATACTTCACCGAATGGCAATGAATAGACTGCTGTTCATGAGCTGAACCGCCTACGAATAGTACATAGAGTTCCTGAGATGTGAATTCAGCGTAACATAAAATATAATGTACTGCAAGGAGTTTATATTTTTTTAAGAATCATTCCTCGTTAATATTATACCATTTGTATTTATTTTATACAATATTATTTTTATAAAATATATACTTAAATAAAAAAAGGCATTGTAGAACATACCGCCCAAAAGTCAGACATTAAAATCTAACTTTTAGTACGCGGTATAATATCCTTGCAATGCCTTTAATTCATAACGATCTACAAATACGCCCTACATGTTTTTTTCACTTTTTGGTTTCCTAAACCTTTATTCTTCCTCTTTCAAATGCACATCCAAAAATTCCAATCCAACTGTCTCCGCATAGTCTCTTCCCTCTTCAAAGTTCATCTCGAAACCATGGGTAGATTTTTTTCCATAAATGGGAATCAGAACAGAACCTTCCCCTGTATACGCTTCCTCAATTGCCTTTTCAGAATAGCTGTATGGCACCAGGCTGTCATTGATTCCGTGAATGATCATCACGTCTCCGTCATATGCGCTGATAGTGCCATAAACATCCAGATCATAAACTGTTTTCACATACTCAGAACCCACAGTTCCTACCGGCATCTCAGCTCTGTCTTCCGGAATATCATATGCGGAATCATACATTTCCCGGGCATTATCCGCAATACAAAACGCCGGATAAATCAGGATCATAGCAGCCACATCATCTTTTCTGTCTGCAGCAGTCAGAGCACTTACAAGTCCTCCCTGGCTCTGTCCCAGAAGGAAAAGATGATCCTGATCCACATAATCCTTTGTTTTCACAAAGTCCATAACAGCACTTAAATCTTCTTTCTCAGTCATCACTGTCATATCCATGAAATCTACGTCACTGTTTCCGTTAAGGGAACCGCCGCAGAAGTCAAATGTATAAACCACATATCCATCCTGAGCCGCCTTTTCCGGCCATTTTGCACGCTCTACCATCTGGGAAGTAGAACCGATTCCGTGGCTCATAATGATTACTGGATAAGTCTTTGTTTCGTCAAAATCTTCCGGATAATAGAACTGTCCGTAAATATTATTGTCTCCATTTTTGCACCAGGAAACCACCTTTGTGCAGCCTTCTAGTTCTGTAGTGTATCCCTCTTCAATCTCCGGATTGTCAGACTCTTCTAAATCAGCATCTTCCTCTCCTTCAGAATTAGAACTGTCCTCTGCTTCCTCTGTCTGCTCTTCTGCGTTTTCCTCAGCCCAGACAGTCACACTTACACAGCTCACACTCAATACTGCTGCCACCCCTAAAGCAATTAACATCTTTTTCTTTAACATCTTTATTGCTCCACTTACTTTTTTCTCAATCAATCACATCATTCTGAAATCTGGACAAATGCTCATAAGGCAGAATCAATCTGCCTCGGAACAATCCACAGCCATCGTTGATCAGACTGTTATTTACCGCAGAAAACATATTCACGTCAAGATCTGCTAATTCCAGGGAAAGCAGCTTCATCCCCCGCTCATAAGCCTCATCAAAGTAAACACATTCCCCTTCCGGGATCACATCTCTTCTGGCGCGCTCGTCCTGCTGGCGTTTCTCATAGCCCAGGTGATTGGCCGGACCGATTTCTGCAATGTCATCCATTTTCTGGGTACGGAGCTGTACCTCCATGTAGGATCTGGAGCTGTTATCATAAAATGTAATATGTAAAGACTGATACCCATATTCACTGGTACCACAAATATAATCTCTGTAATAGGGCTTTACATCATCATTTAGTTGATCAGAAGTACTCAATTTCACTCCCTGAGCAGATTCTGCTGTAAAGCCTCTCTCTTCCAGAAATCCGGGCAGCACATTTGCAATCTCATAAAGGTAACGGATAGATGCCTGTTCCTGGTCTTCTCCAGGCTTCAGGTGACATCTTGGCATGCATACTACAATTCGATACGCAATGAAATCCCGGAAGCAGCTCAGCTTATTTTTCAGCTCTGCAACCGACGGATAGGTACCATTTTCCCTGTAATAATCATAAATATATTCCACTACATATCCATTAAATTTCTCTTCTGCCCGGATTAATGACTTGATCCTGCCTTTAAATGTAAAGGCAAGAAATGGATATTCATGGGCCATATATTTATAAAATTCCCGGATCTTCTGGGACTGAGCTGTCAGGAAGTCATTATGCTCCAAAAGTTCCGTGATCTGGATCAAAAAATTGCTGTGCACCAGATCGATCTCATTATGGTTCTTTTTCGCTTCCTTGCGCAGATCCTCTGTATATTTCTGTAAAATCTTTAAAACTGTATCTCCGGAATATAAATAATCATTAAGTGTGATCATAACTTTCACCTCGCATGTGGACATTCTTTTTCATGTCAGTCAGGCAATCAGCAAAATTATACACGCTGACATATCTTCTTGTATTTTATACATATTCTAACAGGCTTTTACAATTTAGCAAGAGAAAGTTTCCTAATAAACCAGCTATCATAAGCCAGCATCTGCCTGGAGCGTGTTTGAAAAAGGTTTTCTGCAATCTGCCACACCACATTTTTCTCACGCGACTGAAATTGAATACTCAGTAGCAAAAAGGCCAGTACCACGAAGCTCTCTTTCCTGATTTCAGGAAAAATACTCCGTCAGTACTGACCTTTTTATAATTCAATCATAATAAAGTGAAGGATTTTATCTATGATTCTCTATAAACTACTCTGGCAGCGAGTATTCCAACATAACTCATTATGCAGCTGTCACTGTCACATTTCCGTCTGTTACTTCGAAGTGGTAAGTTCCAGCTACCAGCTCCATCTGCTGTGTCTCAACCGCATTATGTGTTGCCGCACCTGTCACAGTTACGCCGTCGCATGCAGTGACCTCACCAGATACTGGCAGGTATAAGGTTGCGGAGGTATTTGCCGGAACGGTCACATCATAGGATGTCATCACACCGTCAGCTGCTGTCCAGCCGCTCTTAATGGTTCCATAAACAGAATCATAGCTTCCCTTTGCCTCTGTGAAGTCACCACCTACAGTGGGCTGAAGGATAAAGTGCTGATAGCCAGGCTGTGTCTCGTCAGACTTGATTCCAAGCTGGTAAGCTACCATCCACTCGTAAACTGCACCAAGTGAATAATGGTTAAAGGAGTTCATGCTGTTGTTTCCGTTAAATCCAAGCTCATTTGTATAACCGTTCCAACGCTCCCAGATACTGGTTGCACCCTGTGTTACCGGATAGAGCCAGGAAGCATAGTCTGTGGACTCAAACAGCTTGTAAGCAGTATCATTTAAGCCATAATCGGAAAGTGCATTTAACAGGTTTCCAGTTGCATTAAATCCAGTTGTCAAAGTGTAAGGAACAATCGGCATTCCATCACTGTCCTCACCGGAAGCCTCTGCGATTGTTGCGTTATAATTCTCCAGAACTTTTTCCAGATTCTCATCACTTACCACATGGAAACGAAGAGGAGTTGCATAAGAAGCCTGTGTATCTTGAATCTCGCCCTTAGTGTTCTTTGTTTTTCCAGTGTCCGGATCAATGAAAAACTCATTCCATGCTTCTCTTGCAGTTGCAGCTGTCTCACGATAGCTTTCTGCCTTATCTGTATCGCCCATAACATCCGCAAGAACTGCTGCCTGATCCAGACAGTTAATATAAAGCACATTTCCAAGCATCACACCGTCAGTCGGGATTCTGGAAAGGTGGTCACAAAGTGTACCAGTCTCACCTGTCAGACGTGCATCCTCCTTCTTATCTCCATTTCCATTCTTATAACTCATTGGAGTAGAGGCAAGATGATCCACATACGCATAAATATTATCAATGTTATCTTTTACAATGTCCAGTTTTCCGGTCTGCATATACAGGTTGTACGGAATGGTTACAACCAGACAGTTCCAGGTAATACCGAAGCTCTGTCCGTTATGCTGGATTTTGTCATCAGCTTCCAGATCATAATTCACAAATGCCGGACAATACTGGGAAGACATTCCTGTTTCACCGCAATCTGCACGGACAGTATCCATCCACTGGCGCATGAAATTGTATGTATCAGCTACATAAGAGCCAGACAGTGCATAAATCTGCGCATCTCCAGTCCATCCCATACGCTCGTCACGCTGCGGGCAGTCTGTTGGAATGGAAATGTAGTTACTGGTTGTTGAGTTTGTAATGTTCGTAAACAGCTGGTTGGTCAGCTCATTAGAGGACTCATATTCAGCACTTGCGTCCAGTGAAGAAAGTACCTGCATTTTAATGCAGTCTGCCGGAAGCTCCTGATCCAGACCTGTGATCTCAATGTAACGATATCCGTGGAAAGTAAGGTCTGGTGCAAATACATTCTCTCCCTCTTTCATGGTATAGAAATCCGTTACCATTGCAGTACGATAATTCTCCACCATCAGCATTCCGTCAACACCTTCACTGGTGTACTCCTCCAGTTCCGGGTAAAGGATCTCTGCGAAACGAACGGTTACTGTCTCGCCTGGCTTTGCGTATTCTTCTGGAATTGTGATTACCGGAACACCGGAAACATTTTCGCCCATATCGTAAATGTAAGAACCAGATCCCTCTTTTGTTTCGCCAAGAGCCTCTTTTACATCGTTAGTACGGATTAAATGAACCGGCTCATCATAGCGGGAAACCAGCTGATAATCTGCAAACTGTTTTCTTGTCTCGATTTCAGAGGAAGCAGTCCATGCAGAGTCATCATATCCAGCCTCTGTCCAGCCCTCTACAGCAGCCTCTTTTGTCGCATCATATCTTTCTCCCTGGAAAAGAGAGGCCAGACGTACCGGGCCATCGTTATAATAAGTCCAGCTGCCGTCATCGGTTACTACTGTGTCACTGGAGCCGTCTGTATAGTTCACTACCAGTTTTGCCATCAGTGCAGGCTGGTCTCCATAGTAGTTGTTGTTTGTGCACTCGAAGGTAGTCATACCAGTCCACCAACCTTCACCCAGGATTGCTCCCATTGCGTTTTCGCCAGTCTGAAGGTAATCGGTTACGTCATAGGAATTGTACGCAAGAATGGAATCATACTCTGTGGAGCCTGGGTTAAACCATTCTTCCGGCGCAACTTCCTGTCCGTTGATATAGAAATCGTAGATACCCTGTGCAGTCAGGTAAAGTCTTGCAGACTCTATCTCTGATTTTGCTTCGAAATCTGTACGAACCATCGGTGCTGCTGCGTAGGAAGGATCTGCATATCCAAGAACTCCTGCGTTACCTCCATTTACAGTAATTGTATTTCCATCTACAGTTACACCATCCATTCCATCAAAAATGGAATAAGTTGCACCTGTCTCTGCATCCAGAAGAGTTCCGGTTGCATATTTTCCGCCGTTTTCGATCTTATAATCTGTGAATGTGGCGCTGTCACCTGTATTTGCTGCAAAACCTACAGAATTTAAGTTCGGAAAAGTGTTTCCGTTTTCCATGGTGTTTACCAGAATGTCATCTCCCACCTTGGTTCCGTCAACTGTGATGGAAAGTGTACTTGCAGTACAGAAAATATTAATGTGGTGAACATCGTTTTTGTTCTTCTCTGTAATCAAAGTATTCAGATCTTCATCATCTTCAATTGTGAAAAATGGAGTTGTAGGATCATCGTCTTTTGCATAGCCCATGCGGTAAGCGTTAATCTTCGCACCACCGTTCGCGCCAACACCGGAAAGATCCAGTTCTACGCGGACATAGTTTTCGCCCTTCTGCATTTCGCTGTTGAACACTTTGTTCTCCAAACGGAAATCATCTGCGCCAAGAATAAAGGATGCCCCGTTACTGCCCTCTGCCACCTGAACATCTGCGGAAATATTAAAAACTGCTTTAGATGCTGCATCCAGAGAAAGCTCTCCTGCACCGATCCATTTGGCTCCACCCCAGGATGCTGAACTTGTATCCATCAAACCAGTCTCAAAGGTTGCAGTCTCAGACTGAATGGAATTATCCTTGTTATCGGTCACAGTCACTTTCCAGCTGTACTGAGTAGCCGGAGTCAGGCTGCTTCCCTCATATTTGATCTCATTTGACTGGCTGCTCTCGACCACACCGGAATCCCAGACCACGCTTCCCTCTTTATCCTGCACAACAATCTGATAAGATTTCTGAGCTGCCCCAATCTCACCAGACTGCATCTGCCAGGAAAAAGCAGGGTTGGTCTCGTCAACGCCAATTGGGTTTGTGCGTCCCTGGGTTTCCAGATTTACAATTGCAGGTTCCGCTGCTGCCTCAACTGCCGCTTCTTCAGCGAACACACTTACCGGTCCATTGCCAACCAGGAGTGTCACGCCCATGAATGCGGCAAGCACTTGTTTCATACTCATGAATTTTTCTCCTCCTCGATTTTTCTGTGAAAATCCCGGACAACATCTAATCAGTGTCATTGATGCAGATCAGATGGCTTTCATATTTTGTGATGTCCGTTATTTTAACTATTTTTTCTTACCTTGCTTATTTTGCATTGTACCATTTTCACAGTAAAATAATCGTTTTCGTCGTAAAGTGTGCATATTTATACGTCAAATGAAATTTAAACTATTTTCTACTACAATAAAGGAACCTCCAAAGAAGTCCCTTTATTGTATTCCTATTCTTTTGAATATTTTATATTAATAGCTTTATTTCTTTTTCTTCCGGCATTACTCTCAGTGCGCCTTTTCTTGTTGTGATAATTGAGGCAGCTGCATTGGCAAATGTTAACATTTCAGCCAGATTTTCCTCTTTTAGTCCATTAATTCCATGTTCACAGACATAGTGCAATACACAGCCGCAGAAGGTATCTCCTGCTCCGGTTGTCTCGATGGTATTCTCCTGTAAAAACGGCTTTACTTCCACCATCATTTCATTATAATAAGCACGGCTTCCTTCTTTGCCCATAGACACAAGGATCAGCGGAATCTGATATCTTTCCAGGATCCAGTTTACACCAGCAGTATAATCCTCTTCCCCTGTCAGCCACTGAATTTCATTATCTGAAATCTTTAAAATCTGGCAATGTCCAAGACCATATAATACCTGCTCTCTCGCCTCATCCAGAGATTCCCAGAGCGGTGGGCGTAAATTGGGATCAAAGGAAATAACGGCACCAGCTTCCTCTGCAATATGAATTGCCGCCTTGGTTGCCTCCCGCACTCCTTCATGAGTCATAGACAATGTGCCAAAATGAAAAATTTTCGTATCTTTGAGAATATCTTCGCGAATCTCTGCTTTGTTCAGCATCATATCCGCTCCTGGATTACGGTAAAAAGAGAAATCCCTGTCTCCATCGGGATATGTATGTACCATAGCAAGGGTTGTATGGATCTTTTCGTCTGTACATAATCCAGTGTCATCAATTCCAGCTTCTTTTATTGCAGTTCTCAGCTGTTCTCCGAAGAAATCGTTTCCCACTTTCCCGATAAATGCTGTCTTATGTCCCAGCTTCGCCAGCATTGCAAGTACATTACAAGGTGCCCCTCCCGGGTTCGCTTCAAAAAGCGGATTTCCCTGACTGCTTTTTCCATTCTCAGTAAAATCAATCAATAATTCGCCCAGTGCCGTTACATCATATTTTTTCATATGCATCTCCTGATTCATATATTTGGCATTCAGCCCAGTCAGACGCAACGCCATGAACTGAACTCACTGCTGTAAACAATACCTATTCATAACCGCCTTATACGACTTTTATGCCAGATCATATTTCACTACATCGATTCTGGCAGCACCATTCACAGCAAAAGAAATTCCCTTTGCATCCTGCTCTGTAAGAATAACAGCAGACATAACCTGTTCTCCGTCATTGATAAATATTTCCGCGCTGAATCTGTCCAGAATTACTCGTAATTTCAATTCATTACAGTCACCATTTACCAGACATTCTCTCTGATGAACCACTGCACGTTCGCTTCCGGAGAAGCTTCTGTCGATTTTCAAAACTGATTCATCTGGACGGAATCGTAAAGTGGAATGATATTTTTCATTCTCTGCAAAACAGAGTTCGAATTTTTTATAAAGCTTATCTTTATCTACCGGTCGTATTACAAGCTCCAGATCTACGGTACGTCCTTCAATCTGGTCAAGTGTGATTCTGGTGTCTTTAATCACAACATCCCTGTACTCGACTTTATTTGCACGCATGGAATCCAGTTCTCTGACCGGAACCTGATACAATCTTCCGTTTTTCACTGACAACTCTCTTGGAAGGCTCATTTGTGCAAACCATTTAGAATCATTCCTGCGATAAGCAAGAGTATCCCAGTTCTGCATCCAGGCAATCATAATTCTTCTTCCATCTGGAGCAAGCAATGTCTGCATTGCATAACAGTCAATTCCATAATCCACACTCTGATAAGACTGTTCCTTCAAAGTATGTGTCTCAGAATCCAGATCTCCTATGATACATAATGTTCCATTTCCATTATGATATTCCATTCCTTCCGGAATCATGTCCTGTGGGCTTGTCAGAAGCACATATTTGCCGTCCAGTTCAAAGAAATCCGGACATTCCCACATCTTTCCATAGCGGTTTTTATTCTCTGCCAAAGTACTTACAAATTCCCATTCAAAACCATTTTTACTTCTGTAAAGAAGAATTTGTCCGCTTCCATCAGCAGGACGACTTCCTATAACACAATAAAAGTTTCCGTCTTTTTCTTTCCAGATTTTTGGGTCACGGAAATCTACTTTGCTTGCACCTTCCGGCAGATCTTTAAAGGTCAGGACCGGATTTTTGTCATACTTCACGTAATCCTTTCCATCTCCCACAGCCACCGCCTGTGTCTGAACATCCCTTGCGGTTCCGTCCTCCAGTATTTCCCGGTCCACAGCAGTATACATAAGCAGCTGTCTGCCGTCCTCCAGCTCTATGGCACTTCCGGAAAAGCAGCCCACTTTATCGTAATCCTGGTCTGGTGCCAATGCTGCCGGGAGATAGTCCCAATGCAGCAGATCCTTACTTACCACATGCCCCCAGTGCATGCTGTCCCAATGTGTGTTATATGGATTGTACTGATAAAACAAATGGTATTCTCCCTTATAGCAGGAAAATCCATTGGGATCATTCATCCATCCAACATAAGGAGTTATATGAAAAGCCGGTCTGTCTTCCGCTTTAATCTGCTGTCCCTGTGTAAATTCATATTTTCTTGCCTTTTCTAACATTTCGCTCATGAAAAATCTCCTGTCAAAGTCGTTGTTCAATTCTTACATCTTTTGTTACTTTTCCACGCTTAAGGATTCCTGATACTGATCAAAATATTTCTGCTTAATTGAAAGATAATCTGAAAGCCCGTACTTCTCCATCTTTTCCAGGTAGGAATCCCATTCTTCTTCAATTCCTCCGTTCAGGATCCAGTCAGCTTTCTTCTGTTCTGCATATTTTTTAATATCGGTATCATACTGTGATACTTTGTTTGTATCATCAATACTCATAAATACATTCGGATAAACATATTTGCTGTTCATATCCTGTAAATATGTCTCGTGCATATTATCCAGACGCCATTTCGCATCTTCCGGCTGTGTCACATATACATCATAATATTCATTCAGCACGGCCAGAGGGCCATTTACAGATTGCGCCTCACGCACTTCCACTGGAGACTGCTCTCCCAGATCCATATGTTTTAACATTTCGCCGCCGTCTTTGTTTGTAGACAGTTCAAAAATGTTAAAGGAATCCTCTTCGCCATAAGTACCCCAGTTATTCTGCGGAGACTGGAGGGGTGCATACATCTGATCAATCCATGCAGCAGCAAGTGCTGTATTACGACAGCTGGATGTAAGAACACATCTTCCACGGTCAAATCCACTGGTTTCACTGTTGTTCTGTCTGGTAATATTTCTCATGCCATCCGGCCCGGTCAGTGCCGGAAGCATCACATAATCTGTATTGTTATCTATATTCGCAATATCCCATGTGAAGCAGAGTCCGTAACGGTGATTCTTTCCTTTTGCAACATAAGTAGACCACTCCTGTGTAAAGGCTTCCGGATCTACAAGATCTTCTGTCACCAGTTTATGAAGCCATTCAATTCCTTCCTTGTAGCCTTCCTGAACAGTTGTATAAATTACTTTTCCTTCATCTGTTACCGCGAAATGATCTCCTGTGTCTCCGTAACCCTCTCCAAATCCGTTTATTAAAATCGCCGGATCCTGATCTCCGTTATTGATAATAAAGGACATTGGAATTACATCACCTTCAATGGAAAATTCTTTCTCCAGTTCTTCTGCATGATCGCGGAACTGAATCAGTACCTGTTCCAGTTCGTCTGTTGTTGTAGGAATCTCAAGTCCAAGGTAGTCAAGCCATTTTTTATTAATATATGGAATATCTCCAATCGCCTGAATTGCTTCTTTTCCTGCACCAAGCTGTTCAATCCACGGGAAAGAATAGATATGTCCATCCGGTGCTGTACACATAGTCCTGTACTCTGGGTATTTTTCAAACACAGCCTGAAGATTCGGCATATATTTGTCAATCAGATTTTCCAATGGAATAATAATTCCCTGCTTGGCATAACGCAGCAGGTCATAATCACTCATACCTGCATTAAACAGACCATCCGGCAGATTTCCAAACTGAGCCAATGCCAGATTCTTTTTATCGGAAAACTGATCTGATACAAAACAGGTCCAATCAATATGAACATTTGTCTGTTCTTCCAGTCTCTGAAAAATCACCCTTTTATTCGGATCCTGTGTTGAGGTAGCCGGTGCACTTGTAATAAAGGAAAGTTCCGCGGTTTCTTTCAATGGAAACTGTACATCAGATACTGGTGTGTCAGGATTAATCTCGGCATCAAGCATCTGCTCTTTTCCACACCCAGCCATACTTATCATCATCGTCAAAGAAAGCCCAAGTGCAAGTAAACCTTTTACTCTGTTTTTCTTCATATCTGTATCGTTCCTTTCTTATCAGCCTTTTACTGATCCGACCATAATTCCCTGATCAAAATACTTCTGGAAGAATGGGTACATTACCAAAAGCGGTAAACTTGATACTACAATCGTAGCATATTTCAGCTGCTCCGCAACCTTTGCCATCTCTGCTGTACTTTGGATATCTGCAATCATTCCTGGCTGTGGAGTGTTCTGCACCAGAATTGAACGAAGTACCAGCTGCAGCGGCTGGAGATTGGCATCATTCAGGTAGATCATTGCATCAAAATAACTATTCCACATTCCTACAAATGACCACAGTGCAAGTACTGCAATAATAGGCTTACATACCGGCATCATAATTTGGAAAAAATGCTGAATTTCATTTGCTCCGTCAATTGCGGAAGCTTCTCTTAATTCTGCCGGAATTGACTGGTAGTATGTTCTTGCAAGAATCATATTCCAGACATTAAATGCTCCGGGAATTAAAACTGCCCAGACTGTATTTACCATATGCAGCTGATTGATCAGAATAAAAGTCGGGATCATTCCACCACCAAAGAACATTGTGATCAAAAAAATAAGATTAAAAAATTTTCTTCCCACAAATTCCTTTTTTGACAATGGATATGCTGCCAGTAATGTTACAAAAACAGAAATAGCTGTAAATGCAAGTGAGTACAGAAAAGAATTCAAAAATCCACGCCAGATCATCTCATTTTCCAATACTCTGCGATATGCATCCAAAGTCCAGTCCTTAATATGAAAACTCAGCCCCTGATTATTCAAAACTGTAGGATCCATAAAAGAGGCCAGCACTACATACACGATTGGAATTGCAATAGAAAGTACAAACAGTCCAAGAATCAGGAATCCACTTCCAAGGATCAGACAGTCTGTCTTCGAATATTTTTTCTTTATTTTCTCCATCTTCGCTTCCTCCTATAATCCTTCTCCGTCGTTCAGCTTCTTTACCACCCAGTTTACAAAAACTAACAGAATTACATTTACTACTGAATTAAACAGACCAACAGCTGTCGAATAACCATAATCGCCGTTCAAAAGACCAATACGGTATACATATGTTGATAAAATTTCTGATGCCGGCAGGTTCATATCTGTCTGTAATGCATAGGCTTTCTCAAATCCAATACTCATAATATTTCCAGCTTGCAGAATAAACTGAATTACAATAATATTCTTGATTGCAGGAAGCTCCACATACCAGATCTGCTGCAGAAGATTTGCTCCATCCATAATAGCTGCTTCTTCCAGTTCTTTGCTTGCATTGGATAAAGCAGCCGTGTACATAATAGAGGCCCAGCCTGCTGTCTGCCAGATTCCACTTGCTATGTAAATGGTGCGGAAAGCAGATGGCATTGTCATCCAGTTTGTACTAATTCCTAAAAGCTTATTCAGAGGTCCAACCGGAGAAAGCAGCATTCGTACCATACCACAAAGTACAATTACAGATATAAAGTTCGGCATATAGACCAGAAGCTGTACTTTCTTCTTAACTCCGGTTCTGCGGATACGATTTAAAAGCAATGCCAGAATGATCGGAACCGGAAAGCCCCACAACAGTCCATAAATACTCAGTTTTAACGTATTCAACAGGTAGTTCATAAAATCCGGTGAAGATAAAAACCGCCTGAAATATTCAAGTCCAACCCATGGACTTCCAAGCACTCCCTTGATTACGTTGTAATCCTAAAACGCAATCAGAAGTCCCCCCATAGGAAGATACTTAAAAATGATTGTCAGTAAAAGTCCTGGCATTAAGAAAAAAAGATATAACTGCCAGTTTTTCTTCACATATGTAGCCTTATCTCTCCACGTTTGCTTTTTCACGGGCATTGTTTGGTTCTGCATTCTTTTCATGCACTTCTCCTCCATTCCTTTCCCTTTTCGTTCTCGGAACCGGTTAAGTAACCGGTTACTTTATGACTCGATGTTACTACATCCAAGTTCATATGTCAACACTTTTTCAAGCTAAAATAACCGGTTACGTAATCGGTTATTTTAGCATTGCCTTTTTTTTAAATAATTGCTATACTAAAAAAATAATATAATCCCAGTTTAAAAGATTCCCAAATATTATTCTCATTTATTTATAAGGAGATTAAATTTTTATGGCAAAAAAACAGGTGACATTTGCAGATATTGCAGAATATACTCATTTTTCAAAAACTACAATATCACGGTATTTCAATCATCCCGATTCTCTTACGCTTGAAAATCAGGAAAAGATTTCACAGGCCCTTGATACCCTTGGCTATAAAAAAAATAAACTTGCAAAAGTTCTGGCAAATGGTAAGAGTGAATTTATCGGAATCATTATTCCAAATCTCTACTTGCATTACTACTCTGAAATGCTGACACAGCTTCTTTCAAGCTATAGTAACTACCATTACAAATTTCTTGTTTTTTCCAGTGAACACGGTGCCGAAGAGGAACAACAGTATATTGAAGAGCTTCTTTCCTATCAGATTGAGGGGCTTATTGTTTTAAGCCATACACTGTCATCCAAAAAACTGGCTTCCTATCAGATTCCTATCATTGCCATTGAGCGAGAGGCAGAATATATCAGCAGCATTACCACTGACAATTATATGGGTTCCCTTCAGGCTACCTCCCTGTTAATTCGTGATAAATGTGATATATTGATTCATATCAATGTCAATGTTGAAAAAACAGTCCCGGCTTATGATCGTATACGTGCATTTGAGGAAACATGTAAAGAATATCAGGTTCCTTATGACATTGATCTAAGCGTAAGCGGCAATTCTTATCAAGAGATTTTAAATGTGATAAGACGTATCTTTACAAGAATTGAAGAAAAGTATCCGAATCAAAAAAAAGGTATCTTTCTCGCAAATGATACCTATGCCAATATGTTTCTCAATTTAATTTTCCAGAAATATGGTAAATTACCACCTACTTACGAAATTATAGGTTTTGATAATTCTCCAATTGCCAGTGAATCAATCCTTCCGATCACAACTGTCGGTCAGCAAATTGACGTTATTGCACAGACTGCCATGGAGCTTCTGGTGCAGCAGATGGAAGAGCAAAAAAAGCGAGCGCCTAAGCCACTGGAAAAGCCAATTCACAAACAGATCACTCCGGTGCTGATTCGCCGGAATACTACCAGTTAACTTATTGCTATCGTATATTTGCGTTCAAAAAAGGCACCTCCCCACTATTGGGAAAGTGCCTTTTTTGCAGTTTCAATTATTTCTCAATTGTAACCCAGATATTCTGCTCAAGAGCTTTGTCAAGGATTGCAGGTGTGTCACCCTTCATGAAACCTGTCTTATCTTCTTCTACCTTGTACTCTTTTCCATCATAGGTTGTCTTTGTCATCTGATCATCTCCATAGAAGTTGCACTCAAGATAGAACTCTGTATGATCTTTGTTTGTAGATACGGTGCAAACAAGATCAGCCTGGATGTCTTCGATGGTGTACTCTACTACTGTATACTCATCATAATCTTTGTTTGGCTCGAACTGTGGCTCTGCAGGAAGGTCTGCTGCTGTAGCTGTTGCTCCGTCTGTTGCTGCATCATCTGCAGCTGCTGCGTCTGCATCGTCAGCGCCATTATCAAAGTATACCCACAGATCCTGCTCAATTGCTTTGTCAAGAATTGCCGGTGTATCACCTTTCATAAAGCCTGTTTTGTCTTCTTCTACTGTATACTCTTTTCCATCATATTTTGTCTTTGTCATCTGATCGTCACCGTAGAAGTTGCACTCAAGATAGAATTCGCTGTTATCTTCTTTTGCAGATACAGTGCATACAAGATCTGCCTGAATGTCTTCGATAGTATACTCTACTACTGTCCATTTGTCATAGTCTTTGTTTGCCTCAAACATTGGCTCTGCAGGAAGCTTATCCTCTGTTACGCCTTTGATTTCTTTAGCATCATCAGCTTTTGCGTCGTCAGAAGCTGCTGCTCCATCCATTGGTACCCATACATTCTGCTCGATTGCTTTCTCAAGGATTGCAGGTGTATCACCCTTCATGAAGCCTGTCTTATCCTCTTCTACTTTGAACTCTTTTCCATCATAAGTAGTTCTTGTCATCTGGTCGTCGCCGTAGAAGTTACACTCAAGATAGAACTCACTGTTGTCTTCTTTTGCAGATACTGTGCAAACAAGATCAGCCTGGATATCCTCGATTGTGTACTCTACTACTGTGTATTTGTCGTAGTCTTTGTTTGGCTCGAACTGTGCTTCTGCTGGAAGGTCTGCCTCAGTTGCAGTAGCTGCCTCTGCGAATACAGAAACGGTTGTTGCCATGGATGCTGCCATAGATGCAGCAAGTACAAGTGCTAAAACTTTTTTCTTCATGATTTTTGCTCCTTTTCTATTGTAACTGCACACCGTGCAGTTAACTTCTCAGGTATAACAGATATATCATGCCGGATATATCTGTTATTTTGCTTTTTCCCACGGCTAAATTGTCGTGTTCTTATACTTTTCATCCTGGAAACAGGTCGTATCACGCCTGTTCCCAGTGACTGTAGCAAAACATATATTTCCAGATATTTCTTATTCTGCTTCTTTAGCTACCGGCAGGAAAGAAGCTACGATATTGATGATCATGCCAACTACTGCCAGACTGCAGAAAATAATAAAGCTCATAATTGTATCCATTCCGTCCAATCCGGAAATTACATATCCAATCTGGTTTACCATTACGGAAGCGCTCCATACTGCTGCGCTTGCCATTAATGCCGCATTTACAACCGGAATAAAACCAGTAATCACTTTATTGAAACCAACCAGTACAAAGGAAAGTACCGCAAGGACGATTGCTGCTGCCAGGAAATAATATACCGGCTGGAATGTATACATTACTTTACCGTAGTAAACAGCCTCTACGATAGCAATAATGCCTGCTACAAGCGTCAGATACAGTCCGATTGATTTTTTATTCTTATTCATCATCCGCACCTCCGATTACGCTTCTTTTTTGGATTTAACAGTTTTCAGGATCGTCATGATCAGGAACAGGATCGTAAGTACTGCAAGTGCTGCCTCTGCGCCTGTCAGTGCATTCTGATACCATGTTCTTACAGTCTGGATCTCAGTTGTAGAACTGATTCCATTCATCGCATTACTCTGTACCAGCTGATACAGATAATACTTGATATTCTTCTTCATCATCTGCTGGAAGCTAACATCCTTCTCAATTTCCTTTTTGGAATTTGCCATAGCTCCGATTTCAGAAGTATCATATGCAGAAGTTGTCAGTGTTCCACCGCCCCCTGCTGCTGTTACATCTCTCCAGTTCATGTAGTCTGCACCGTTGATCATATCAGTTACAAACCATCCCTGGTAACCCCACTCGTTTCTTGCAATGCCTTCAAGAAGATTCTTGTAGGCACCTACGAAAGAAGTTCCCGCACGGTTGAATGCAGTCATAACACCCTGTGCATTATTGCTGCTCATACACATCATGAAACCGCGAAGCTCGTTCTCACGGGCTGCCTGCTCTGTCATAAATGTAGATACACCGGAACGGTTCGCTTCCTGATGATTAAATGCGAAATGCTTCGGCTCAGCCATGGTACCTTTGCTTTTCAGTCCGCTTGTAAGAGCATTTCCCATATAAGCAGTAAGCACAGAATCCTCTGAATAGTACTCATGGTTACGTCCGCAGTAAACAGTTCTGTGAAGGTTCATACCTGGTGCAAACAGAGAGCTCTCATTTGCCCACAGACCGTCTTCTCCGAGAAGCTCGCCCTCTCTTTCAACAAGCTCTTTGTTAAAGGTTGCTGCAACAATCGGCTCAGTCGGCATTGTTGCCATACGGTAGGTAGCCTTGTCGTCTGTTTCTTCTGTGTAATAGTCTTCGTCGGAAAGGTCTTTGGACCATCTTACGAAGTAACCGCCAACCTGGTCACCAGTGTATCCCAGAGGACCATCGTTTGCGTATGTTCTTGCAAGCTGGATGGAATCGATGTTCTCGAAATCATCGCCCGCTTTTTCAATAAACTGGATTGCCTCATCAAGAGTGATCTGATTCATAAGCTGATCCCACATAGGATCGTCGAAATCAACTGCTCCGGTATAATTGCCATTTTCATCAAGTTTCATCATATCGATCAGTTTCAGACCATTGTCGGCACCCCAGGTAATACCATTTCCATCGCCGTCATTTTCTGTAAGCTCATACAGCTGATCGGTAAGACCAACCATCATTGCCTCAGTAGGTGTAAGGGATTCTATTGATTCCCAGCCCTTTGACCAGTCAGATCTTGTTGTATTCTCAACGGTATTCTCGATCAGATTGTTGATATCCATATCCTGAAGCTGATTCTCCACACCAACAGAATAGGTTTCAATATCTGTATCTGCAAGGTTCCATTTGATTGCATTGTCTGCATTGATCTCATCTGTATCAGCAGTTTTTACAAGCCCGTCTTCATTGCCATTTTTGTTTGCAAGAACGTTATTCAATGCTTCATGTGAACCATTTCCGATTGCAAAGTAATAATCACCGGACTCCAGTGACCATGCACCCTGTGTACCGTTTTCCTTCACAGCATCCTCATCGTAGCTTGCCATGTAAAGAGGATCAAACTCGACTGTAACCTCTTCGGAAGCACCTGGCTCGAGAACTGCTGTCTTACCATAACCGATCAGCTGGATTGCAGATTTCTCAAGACCACCTTCTGTATAAGGAGCCTGTACATAAAGCTGAACAACAGATTTACCAGCAACATCACCGGTATTTGTTACATTTACCTTTGCTTTTGCAATTCCACCAACCTGTACATCTACAGATTCAAGCTTC
Source organism: Ruminococcus sp. RTP21484sp1_RTP21281st1_A8_RTP21281_210402 (assembly GCF_040914025.1). Lineage (NCBI taxonomy): Bacteria > Bacillati > Bacillota > Clostridia > Eubacteriales > Oscillospiraceae > Ruminococcus > Ruminococcus sp. RTP21484sp1_RTP21281st1_A8_RTP21281_210402. The sequence continues at coordinate 106,577 of NZ_JBCPGE010000002.1, read as the reverse complement.
TGCTCGAAGGTAGTATAGGAAAGTCCATAGCCAAATGGATAGGAAACTTCTGCTGCATAGTCCCATGCATTACCGCTTGTAGCACCTTCTGCTGTATCTGCATTACCCTGTCCGAGAACTTCGTCCTCGTATCTTGTCTCATAGTATTTATAACCTGTGTAAATTCCTTCTGATTCTACCAGATACCAGTCTGCTTTGTTTGTTTCTGTAAGCTCTGCATCGGAACCAGCCTGGGAATTGTTTGTATAAAGATATACACCGTAGTTTACCATTGCCGGAGCAGATGTGGAGTTTACTGCATAAGTATCAGCGATATGACCGGATGGATTAACCTCACCGGAAATAACATCTGCTACACCCAGGAATCCATTCGCTCCCGGCTCACCAGCCCACAGGATTGCACCGATTTCATCATCATTTTTCAGCTCATCGATTTCAACCGGATTGTTTGTATTCAGAAGAACAACAACCTTTGTACTGTGCTCTTTTGCAAGCTGGATCATAGCTTTTTCATTATCGGAAAGTGCCAGTGGGCGCTCATAGCTGTCTTCCTCATTTGCACTTGTCATATTCGGATTGTAATCAGATGCCTCAGAACTATCACGGGAGATTACTACCAACGCAACCGTATCATCTGCTGATTTCAGAACATCCTCATCGTAAATGCTTTCCGGTGCTTCACCTACATTGTAAGCTGCCGGATTCTCATACATAGTTCCGAAAGATGGCTGTAAAGAATGACCATTCTTTCTTCCGTAGGTTCCATTTACTTTTTCACTGCTGTAAAGATCCAGCATATCCTGATTTAATGTAAAGCCTTTTTCTGTCAGTGCAGTCTGAATGTCATACTGCTTCTGACCTGCCTCCCCATCAATGGAAACAGAAGATCCGATCATACCACCCAGTGTAGGATTAATAGAGTTTAATCCCCAAAGGGTGACCTTGTCAGAAGAAGTATCAAGTGGAAGGGTTGTATCTTCATTTTTGAATAATACAGTTCCTTCAGATGCGATCTCTGCTGCGAGAGCATCTTTTGCTGCGATTACCTCATCAAGGCTTGAGAACTCAGATTTGAAATAAGTGGAATCTGTTTTCTCTCCGTTACTTGTGTCTACAATCTTGTAGCTTGAAATTCCAAGACGTGCATTGATAAATGCCGCATTGGTATCCACGATAGCCGATGCGCCCACAGTTACTGCAAGAAGACTGGCTGAAACTGATGTAAGTCCTCTCCACAAGCCAGTGGACTTTTTCTTGTTGCTCATAAGCTCCCTCCTTTTATCATTTACGCCGCCCTTCCGGTGCTGACGCTTAAGCTTATCTCTTATGGTGATACTATAACAGATTTTACTGTTCGCGGTTCATTTCATGCGCAGACTGTCAATTTCCATACGCAAATTGCAACCACTTTTGTATATTTTCACAAAAATCTGTTTTGTTTTTTGGTAGTATAGCACAAAATCCAGTGGTAATGTTGTCCAATCATGACAGAATCGTATTCAAAAATGACAGGTTTGAGACCGTTCATGTTCTATAATTCCTAATCCTCTTTTAGCCACTTTCAGATGCTTAAATTATACTTCTTTATAGCCGCATAACAATATAACTGGCATGAACCGTCACTTTTGCAACATAATCGGTATCATTTTTTACAATTATTATCCACAATAAGCATATTGCACGAACTTTCGCTCATTGATCCTGTAAATTTAAAGAGCAGCCCGAAAGCTGCTCTTTACTAATAACCTATATTCTGTTAAAACTTCATCCAGTCATATCTACATTTTTGTTTTCATAAATTCCTATAAGCTTTGCTCTAGAGCGTGTCTGAAAAAGGCTCTAATCTAGAACTGGAAAAATAATATCTACACTAAAAATCTTTTCTTCCAAATTCGCCACAAGATTTCCGCCATATTTTTCCACCACATATTGAATACTTTTCATGCCAAAGCCATGATAATTATCATCTCCTTTGGTACTCACCGGAAGCCCATTACGAAATTCCAGTTCATCCTCGCAATAATTCTCAATATGAATCCCCATCACATCTTGTCTCGCATATCCGATGAGGCTGATAATTCTTTTTTCAACTGGCAGCTCCGCTGCACATTCAATAGCGTTATCTAAAGCATTTCCAAATATGGCAGCGATATCTCCCGATTTAATACCAGTAAGCTTCTCTCCATCAATCATATATGAAAACTTAATTTGATATTTTTCACAAAGAAGATTCTTTTCTGAAAGAATAATATCCAATGGCTGGCAGCCTGTTTTCGCAAGCCCGTCATAAATATCTACTGCTTTACGTATTTCTTCCAGCTGGCCATGATCTGCATTTCCGGCTTGTTCCAATTCCAGAATCCGGTGCTTAAGATCATGACATTTCATGTTAATGATTTCAACTGTTTTCTTTGACAACTCATACTGTTTTGCATTTTCCTTTATTAACTGCTCAAGAGCCAGATTTTCTTCATTGAGCCGGGACTGTTCCAGAAGCCCAAACTGCATAAAAAGAGATAAAATACAGCAGAATACAAATGGAACACGGCACGCCATAACCATATCCAGCTTTTCACTGATCAGCCAGCTTTGAAGGAGCCAGCAGACACATAAGGAAATAATGGCTACCCAAAGTACACGGACTCTGTTCTGGCTGATATTCGGAAAATTTTTTATTTTTGCTGCACAGGTAAGATAGCAAATAATATATACAATGGTAAATCCAATGACCATTTCCGTGGAAAGCATCTTGAAAGAAGTTTTGGTCACGATACAAATCAGCACCTGAATATTGCTTCCAAGATTCTGTACAGTAAAAGCTCCAATTGTACAAAATAAAATATCCAAAAAAGAACGCCTGAAGCAAAACCACATGTAAAGCTGCATAAAAACAAGCACAATAAAGGTTCGAATTCCGCTTATATATTGACCAATTATAATTGGAAGGGTAACTCCCAAAAGCAGACAGGCAGTTCCCCCTACAAGCAGGCGTAACCAGAAGCGTTTCCTTTTTTTTAGATGGAAAAAGAACATAGCTTCCGCTATAAAAAGCTGGATGATAAAACAGGTAATTCCCTGTATTTCACTTGTAGATGAAGCTAATATTTCATAAATTGCCACGTCAGTTTCCTCCCCGGTTAATGTACATTGTCATTTGATCTATAAAAGTTTTTTTATAAGAACGGGAAATCGATAATTCCTTTCCATTTACAAACACGCTGTTTCCCTGATAGCGGGAAATCCATTCCAGATTTACACAAAAGGATTTACTGCAACAGGAGAAGCGACCTGTCGGAAGCTGTGCTATAAAATCTCCCATTGTGCTTCGCAGGCGAAAGGTCTCTTTCGAAGTATGAAGATAAAGATAATGCTTTGCACTTTCAATATAAATCAGATCTGCAATATCAATTTTAACAGTTCCCTGTTCAGAAGGAACATATATCTGATAACCATGAAGCTTTTTACAGATTCGGATCGCTTTGTCCAGTTTCAGCGAAAAGTTGAAATATTCAATAGGCTTTACCATAAAATCAAGAGCCTGCACTTCATATCCGTTAATGGCATATTGCGCCATATTGGTAATAAAAATAAGAGGAATCTGGCTATCAAATTCCCGCAGTTTTCTGGCGGTGTCAAGACCATTCATATGAGGCATTTCAATATCCATAAGAGCAATGTCGCAGCTGGCTTTATAATCGCTGATAAAATTTAATCCGTTTTCAAAGCATTCTACAGCTAACGGTTCCTGTTTTTCTTCTGAATAGCGTAATATATAGTCTTGAAGAATTTTTGCACTTTTCTTATCATCTTCCACAATAGCAATGGTAATCATAGTTATCCTCCATGGTATACGGCAAAAGCCGGAGTCCTTTTGGGCATTCCGGCTTTTTCATTATACCATGTAAATATTAATTTGTGCCATATTTTACAGCAGATAAATCAAGCTTTTGTCTCATCCTTACAAGTACATTTCTGAAATCCAGAATAAGAGGAAACAATATATGCAATCATGGAAAGTGCCATAAGTACGGCTGAAATTATGAATTTTTTTATGGTTGCAAACTCATAAAGTCCTGATACCACATATCCAATAAAATCAACTTGTGTATAAAAACTGTTAACAAGTGCTGCTGCAGTCAGAATTGCATTTGCAGTAAGCAGAAGGCTTGTCCACTTAAAATCAGGTGCCACCTTCAAAACGATCATCGCAAGAATCTGCAGAACCACTGTTACAAGCAGCAGAACCTCAATATAAGCTTCTGTATGTCCTGCCTGGCGGTACATTACAAAGCCGATCAGCGCAAGGATTGCAGCCACAAAACTTAAGTAAAAACCAAATGTTTTATTTTTCAGATATCCCATATTACTTGTCCTCCTTCACGTAAACTGTCTTTTTGCGAAGTGAATTTCGAAGGTACATAACTGCAAACAAAAGTGTCAGAAGTCCAAATACCACCTCTGCTGCCATAAAGGCAATCTGCCACCATGTAAGAACGTGAATATATTTAGTGGAGGTTGTAATTGTATTCATATCATTACTTGCAACTGTATTATATACGAAATATTTAATTGTTTCTTTCATCTTTTTCTGGAAAGCAGAGTCCTTTGCAATCAGCTTTAGGTTCTCAGTTGAAGTCATGGAACCAATATTAGCGCTTTCATATGCGGAAGTTGTAAGACATCCGCCACCGCCGCCAAATACAATATCTCTCCAGTTCATGTAATCAGCACCGTTGATCATATCTGTTACGATCCAGCCTTCAAATCCCCACTCGTTACGTGCAACCTGCACCTGTGAAGCTTCGGAAGCTCCTGAATATACAGTTCCAAGACGGTTGAAGCCTGTCATGATTCCCTGCGCATAGTTATTTTCCATAGCTCCCTGGAATGCACGGAGTTCATTTTCCCTTGCAGCCTGCTCTGTGAAAAATGTGGAAACACCGGAACGGTTTAACTCCTGATGATTCATGATATAGTGTTTCGGCATCATCATAAGACCTTTGGATTTTCCGCCTTTGCAGACAGCCTGTCCCAACAGGTTGGTAAGCATGGCATCTTCTGAATAATATTCATGATTTCTGGAGCAGTAAGGTGCACGGTGAATGTTAAGACCAGGTGCTGCAATGGAGTTGGCATTGGACCACAATCCGTCTTCACCAAAGAGCTCGCCTTCTCTCTCTACAAGTTCTTTATTGAATGTTGCTGCAACTACAGGTTCTGTAGGCATGGAGCTCATAGAGTAGGAAGCATATTCGTTGTCTGAAGAAACATAAGTCGGCTCGGAAGAGTTGGATTCATTCCAGCGGGTTGCATATCCTGCAATCTGGTCGTAGCTGTAACCGATCGGTCCGTCATACCAGATTGCTTCTGGCAGGAAAATAGAATCCAGCTTCTCAAAGTTTTTATCTCCTGCTTTTTCAATAAAGTTGGCAGCCTCTTCCAAAGTCAGCTGATCCATAAGCTGATCCCATTTTTCATCAGACAGAGTAAGTGCACCTGCGAAAGTTCCATCCTCATTAAACTGGAGGAAATCAACGGTGCTTAATCCGTTGTCAGCTCCCCAGACAACTTCTTCGTCATTGTTCTCAGTAAGCTCATAAGCGGAGTTTGTAAGACCTTTCATCATTTCCTCTATTGGAGTAATGCTTTCCACTTCTTTCCAGCCCTTGCTCCAGTCAGAACGTGTAGTGTATTCAGCAGTATCCGGGATCAGATTGTTAATATCGCAATCCTGGAATGCATTCTCTACGTTTTCAGAATAAGTCTCTTTATCTTCACCAAGAGAAACTGTCACTACATTTTCCGGCTCAATTGTTTCATCGTCTGTAATTGTGATCAGATCGTCTGTGGAATCTGTTTTTACCGCCAAGACATTGTTTAATGCTTCATGCGCACCGTTTCCGATTGTGAAATAATAATCACCGGAATCCAGCACCCATGCGCCCTCTGTTCCATCTTCTTTTACAGCTTTTTCATCATAACTTGCCATATATTCCGGAGCGAACTCAATTTCCAGAGTCTGTGATTCGCCAGGCTCAAGAACCTCTGTTTTTCCAAAATCAAGAAGCTGAATAGAAGCTTTCTCCAGTCCGCCCTCTATATATGGTGTCTGTACATAAAGCTGGACAACATCTTTTCCGGCAACGTCACCGGTATTGGTTACCTTCACTTTTGCAAGTCCCTTTTCCCCAGATATTACATCTACACTTTCCAGCTCCTGAGTAAAGGTTGTATAAGATAAACCATATCCAAACGGATAAGTTACTTCATCTACATAGTTCCATGCTTTGCCAGTAGAAGAGCCTTCTGTGGTGGTTGCATTTCCCTGATCCAGAACAGTATCCTCGTAACGGGTTTCATAATATTTATAACCAATATAGATACCTTCTGTTTCTACTACATACCAGTCACCCTTGTCTGCTTCTGTAAGTTCTGCACCAGATTCTGCATTGGAAGCATTAGTATAAGTATAAAGGCCAAAGTTGGTCATTGCCGGAGCAGAAACAGAACTTGTGGCATAAGTATCAGAAATATGACCGGATGGATTCACATCGCCAGAAAGTACATCACATACTCCAAGGAATCCATTCATTCCCGGAAGTCCAGTCCAAAGAATTGCTCCAATCTCCGGATCATCCTTCAGTTCCTGGATTTCCATAGGAACGTCAGAATTGATCAAAACGATCACCTTGCCATTGCTATTTTCCTTTGCAAGCTGGATCATCTCTTTTTCGTAAGCTGAGATAGACATCGGGGTGTCGAAGCTGTCCCCATTAGGATCCTTCATATTTGTGCTGTAGTCAGACGCCTCTGAACTGTCTCGGGAAAGAACAACAATTGCTGTTGTATCCTTAGCAGATTCCAGAATATCATCTGTGTAAAGTTCAGCAGGTGCCTCACCTACTGTATATGTATCTGCTTCATTATAAGAAGCGGAAAAAGCAGGTACAAGGCTATGGCCCGGAACTTCATTTCCAAAGAAAGAAGCTTTTCTGTAATATGGCGCGCAGGTTTCACTTGCATAAAAGCCTTTCATGGTTTCATTTACTGTGAAGCCTCTTTCATCCATAGCTTCTTCAATACCATAAGCGATCTGACCATCCTCTGAATCAGCCACAACAGAGGAACCAATTAATCCGCCGGTTCCCGGAAGATGGCTGTTTAAGCCCCAGAGGGTAACAGCTTCTTTGGATTTGTCAAGTGGAAGAGTCTGATCTGTATTTTTGAATAAAACGGAACCTTCTGAAGAAATTTCAGCAGCCAGCTGTTCTTTAGCCTTTACCAGATCCTCTACATTGTCAAATTCAGATTCATAATAAATGCCATCAGAGTCAGAATCTCCCTGCTCGATTTTGTAGCTTGAGGTTCCAAGTGTCGCATTAATGAAATCCACTCTTGCATTTGCAATTGAGCTTCCGCCCAGTGTGATTGTGAGAAGTGAGGCTGTAGTTGTTGCCAAACCACGCCAGATTTTCCCGGTATGCTTTTTCATATTTCCTTTCCTCCTAGTAAATTTCCTTTGACAGATAAACACATACTTTTCAGATAGTTACTCTGTCCTTTCAGTTCTGTTTGAACCGCTGGATTTACTATAGCAAAAGGAATGGGATTTGTGAAAAATTCGGCAAATTTGGAACCGTTTCTGGCAAAACTGGTAAGCATATGAAATTTAAATCAATCTAATATTTCAATCTCTGTCTCTGCATTTCCAAGCTCAGATTCAGCTTTCACAACTACTTTACCAGCTCCAGCCTGTGGACGGATAATCGCCAGTGCTTCTCCATAATAAGTATCTGTCTCATTGCTCTGGTAGCTTTCCGGATAGTATGGGCAGGCACTTCCAAATGCCAGAAGCTCGCCACCTTTTACAGCAAGCTTGATTCTGCCTCTTGCCAACGGTTTTGTCTGGCCGTTTTCGTCTGTGTAGCGCATTCTTACGTAGCAAAGATCGGTGTCTGCATTCACACAGGTAAGCTCTGGTTCTGCCTGGAGGATTGTTTCTTTTCCCGCGGTTGTCAAGGTTTTCTCTTCAATTATATTGTCATTTGCATCATAGGCAACAGCCTTGATTTCTCCATTCTGATAGGTTGTATCAAAGAATACCTTGCAGTCATTTTTCGGCTTCTTAGTGCCTACACACTTGCCGTTTATATACAACTTCACATGATCTGCACGAGTGTAAACTTCCACTTTTGCTGCATTCCCATCACAGCCATTCCATGACCAGCTTTCCATTGCATTTGTCATTTTCCATGCAGAAGGAGAATGGGCATCCTTTGTGTGATCAACCGGCATAACTGCAATTGCCAGATCCTCCAGTTCAAAGGCAACTCTGGTATATGCCATCTCACCAAGAGGCTTTCCTGTGAGATCAATTCGGCCTGAACCGGCACTTACCCAGCCACAGCCGCCATCAAAACGAGGTGCATAATCCTTATATTCCCATGCGCCGATTCCAACCTCACCCAGATAATCCTGAGCTGCCCAGACGAAGTCACCAATGATACGCTTATCACGTTTTGCTTCCTGCATAAATCTGTAAGCATCTGCACAGAAGGTTTCACTTCCAAGAATAATTCGCTTGGAATACTTCTTTAAGTCATGACGGTAACGCTTGATTCCATAGTTATATCCTGCTACATCCATATTGGCATATGCATCCCTTGTTTTCACATCACATGGATAAAGAGTTGCTCCTGTTTTCATAAATCCGGCACCAAAAATTCCGGCTACCGTGTTATAAAATTCACTTCCCACAGCCTTTTTCTTCTTGGCATTCTCAGCAGCTTCATCTGCTTTTTTATCGCTGTAAACACCAAATCCCATAGAGCTTAAGAAGTTAAAGAAGATGTTGATTCCGCAGCTTACAGGGCGAGTGGAATCCAGCTCATGAAGTCTGTCTGTAAGGGATTTTGTAAGGGCAATTCCCTTTTTCTGCGCAGTCTCAGACACTTCATTTCCTGTAGAATACATGATCACAGATGGATGATTATAGTCCTTATCCACCATATCTTTTAAGTCTTTTCTGTAATTTTCCAGAATCTCATCTGCATAGTCATACTTTGTTTTATGGATATACCAGCCATCAATATATTCGTCCATTACAAGCATTCCCATCTCGTCACAGGCGCGAAGAAGTGCTTTGGAGCATGGGTTATGTGCAGAACGGATTGCATTATAGCCAGCGTCCAGAAGGATGCGGATTTTACGGCGTTCTGCAAATTCATACGCACAGGCACCAAGAAGGCCGTTATCGTGATGGATACAGCCACCTTTTAACAGGACACGTTTTCCATTGATACAGAAGCCCTCTTCCGGAGTACAGCTTACTACACGGATTCCAAAGGTTTCTTCCTGAATATCCTCGCCGAAGGTTACGCGACAGGTGTAAAGATTCGGTGCTTCCGGACTCCAAAGGTTTGCTCCCGGAAGAGCAATTTCTCTAGAAAATTTACCATCTGCCTGGAGAATTTCCAAGGCGATGATCTTATCTGATGCTTTGTCAGAATTTTGAACGGTTGGTTGTACTGCATTTTCGTCAATACACTGCTCTATGGTCTCGTCTGTCTGGTCTGCACTTTCGCCAGCCACAGCTTTTCTGGTAACAATCTGTTTCTCCATAATTTCCACTTTCACCTCACCGGCAGCATTCGGCCATGCCTCCACGCGGATTTTCGGCTCCTTATAATCCAGTGTAGTGATCTTCACGCTGTCAAATCTTAAATGTTTCTTCGGCACGATATACAGCCACACCGGACGGTAAATTCCGGTACCGGAATACCAGCGGCTATTAGGCTGATCGTGATTGATCACTTCCACCCGGATCACATTTTCTTCCCCGAATTTTACATATTTTGTTGCATCTACATAGAAACCAAGATAGCCATAAGAATGATATGCAACTTTTTCGCCGTTGAGATATACAGTTGCCTTACGGTAAACGCCCTCAAATTCCAGGATCACTTTCTCGTCTTTCGCTTTCTCTGGAAGGATAAATGTTTTCTCGTAAGTGTAATCCTGTGCCTCATACCATCCTGTATTCACACCGCCGGCACTTGTCTCGCTTCTCTCATCCAGCTGCATGGCATCATGCGGAAGAGTTACTGCAAATGCATTTTCTTTATCTCCTGTTTTGTAGCAAATCCAGTTTTCGTTAAATGACTGCTTCATGATTTCCTCCTGAAATTTTCTATAATTTTCTTTTAATGTCAAGCGGATATTCCAGGTCCGCTTCGCTACTTACTCATAACCGAATGCTGCTTCTCAGCTTAATTCTACCAAATAAAAAGCAGGCTGCGCTATTCCAAACGCAACCTGCCAAAAAACACGCGCCAACTGTGCAAAAAGCGCATTGCTGTTCTCCTGTTCGCAGCAACAGGCTCTAAAGCCTGTTTGAAAAATCATTCCCGCAATCTGCACGCCCCACTTTGCGGTATATTTCACCCGAATTCGGTTGCCGTAGTCCGCTACGGTGCCCTCATCCGAGCGAAATCTCCCACAAATTGTGACGCACATCTTGCAGAAAGCCTTTTTCAAACACGCTCTAGAAAATCTTCTGTAAAAAATTATACAGCGCCAGATGCCAGTTTCCCATAGAATGATACCGCATTGGAAATACATCAAAACAGGTATTTACACCAGACCGCAATCTGGGTTCAATATCCAGCAGAGCCTGGTAATCCTGAATCTGTCCAGGCAGGGCGAAGTCGAGGTTGCCACTTGCCACATATAAATAATGAATTGGCAGTTCTGCAAAATCGCCTGTCTGAATGGTGTCTTCAAATGCAGTCTTATCTGTCCTGCTTCCGCTGAATGCCCCAAACCAGGAAAAATAATCCAGGCTCTGGCACAATACGGAATGGTACATCGTTACCGCCCCTCTTGACAAACCAGCAAAGGCTCTGTGATCCCGGCTCTTGGAAAATCCCTTATCATCTGCCGATTTTGCATATGTAGAATAAGAGGATTCAATCTCAGGCATCAGATCATTTCGCAGCTCCTTTGCAAAAGAATAGGTCAGCTGATCCAGATCATCTGCACAGTCATCTTCCACATAAAAGGTTGGTGTCACCACGATCAGTGGCTCAATATCTCCATCTGCGATCATGTTATCCAGCATGGTTTTATTATATGGATTTGTTTTCAGCCAGTATTTTTCATCATCACCAGTTCCATGCATCAGATACAGAATATTATACTCTTTTTCCTTACTGTAACCATATGGAAGATATACATAAGCTGACTTTTTCACGCTTCTTCCATCAGTGGCATAAGCCCTGGTATCGTATACAACTTCTTCCACAGTTCCAGCCTGTTCTGGTTCTTCCTCATCATATTTCGACGGAACTGCCCATAACTCATCCCGAGCCTGTCCCTGCGCTTCATGTCCTGCATCATACCTTACTTTCCAAAATCCCAGAAATCCTGCCAGTATCAGAACTGCTGCCGCAAGCGGTAAAACTGCCACACGCCCCATAGGGATTTTTTTCCAGATCATCACCGTTGTCCCCAGGCTTCCTCCCAGCGTGGCTACAATAGCCTCTGCCAGAAATAACCAGTTAAAATAATATGTACTGGTAGAAAAATTGGTATTAAAATACAGAACAAAAGCCGTCACTGCAATCAGCAGATATAAAAATGGCATTCTGCTTTTCCATGCCATATACGCCACCAGCATAAAAACCACCGCGATCATACTGAATGTAATAAATGCTGTCTTATCTCCCAAAATTGCAAACCGGACAATATCAATTCCGGAAAGTAGCACCAGAACAACTGCGAGAATCTGGCTGATCCGGTTCCACATTTTTTCATCTGCTGTTATCTCAATTTTATGCCTCATCATTTTCCCACTCCTACATTTTCTCCAGATACTTTATCACATTTCATGGATCATTTCCTGAAAAATCCGCAATTTGCAGCTCAGAAGCCGCAGACTGCATACAATAAAATTCTTCACAGATAAAGATAACAGATTTCTTCTTATTTTTCAGCATTCTGGCAAATGTAGGCACCTTTTAGGCAAAAAAATACCGGAAACAGCTCTCCAAATCCTAACATTCAAAGAACCATTCCCGGTTTAGAAGGAATTTCAATTATAATTTGCAGCCTCGCTGCGCGCCCCAGATCACTCTTTCACCGCACCGGAAGTCATACCGCCCACAATATATTTCTGTCCGATCATATACACGATTACAACCGGAATACAGGTAAGTACAATATCAGCAAAAATGTAATTCCAGTAGCTTTTATTTTTTCCAAAGAACTGATAAACAGCCATAGTCATCGGGAACATTTTACTCTTGCTTGACAGATACAATGGAGTCAGGAAATCGCTCCACACACCCATGAACTGCAGGATAAAACAGGTCACCATAGTTGGCTTCAGAAGAGGCATGATAATCTTAAAAAACAGGCTGATAGGACCTGCGCCATCAATGACTGCTGCCTCATCCAGTTCCACCGGAACAGAAACCACAAAGTTGCGGATAGTAAACACACAGAACGGAATCATGGCGCTTGTAAACACCATAATAATTCCCTGTCGCGTATCGTTCAGATGAAGAGTGCTTAATACTCTCACCAATGTTACATAGTTAACCGGGAAAAACAGTCCGCAAAGTACGAAATAATATAAAAATACATTTAATCTGGTACGCTTGCGGCACATTACAAAGGCAGCCATTGCACAGAGCACAACCCCCAAAGTGGTTGCGACCAGTGCGTAAAGTAAACTGTTTGAAAATCCCTGGATCAAGTTTCCTTTGTCAATAACCTCGGTATAATTGGAAAACAGCCATTCCTTCGGCAGGGCAAGACTCATTCGGGAAGCCTCGCCTTTACTCTTGAAAGAGTTTATAACTACCATATAAAAAGGCAGGATAACGGTCAGGCACAGCAGGATGCAGACCAGATGTTTCAGCAGATTCTGAACTTTTTTCTTTGTCATTGCTGTACCTCCTGTTTTCCTAAAGTTTTAACAATTACAACACCAGCAATTGCTGTGATCAGAAGCAGAATACTGTTCAAAGCAGAAGACATACCGTACTGACCCCTGGAATAAAGCTGGAATGCATAGGTGGTAAGAACCTCTGTTGCATGTCCAGGGCCGCCGTTTGTGAGAACGTAAACAATATCAAACACCTTCAGACCGTAGGTAATACCAAATACCAGGTTGATCATAATGGCGCCGCTGAGCATTGGAAGTGTCACATAGCGAAGCCTCTGCCAGAAGTTTGCCCCATCGATCTCAGCTGCCTCATAGTAGGATCTCGGAATGGTATTAAGACCGGCAAGAAAAATCGTCATTACATAACCAATACCTCTCCATGCATCCACACCATAAATGGATTTCCACACAACGCCAAGATCCGAAAGCCATTTCTGTTTCAGGATTCCAAGATGCAGACCATCCAGAATTGCATTTAAAAGACCATTGTTATAGTTGAGAATGGACTTGAATACAAGACCAATGATAACAAAAGGAAGGATAGACGGCAGATACAAAAGTGTTCTGTAAAGACCCTTTCCTTTCAGTCCTTCCTGAAGCATGATGGCAATCAGAAGTGCCGGAATCAGCTTCACAATGTTGGAAATAATGGTAAATTTCAATGTATTTCCAATACCGCTTAAGTAATCTTTGTTTGATGTGAAAATCTCTTTAAAATTGTCAATTCCGACAAAATGAATACCATTTAATACACTTCTTGAATTCCAGTCAGTGAATGAATATGCAACACCCATTATACTGGGAAGCAGGAAAAAGATAATGTACAAAGCCAGCGGCAGTATCAGAAACCACTGGGGATAAATTTTCTTCTTATTCAAAAGCGATACCTCCCCTTTATCAAACAGTGCGAAGGAATCACTCCTTCGCACTGAAGATATACCCTTATTAAATATCTTATGCTTAAATAATTATGTCAATTTCTTACCGAAATACTTTAGTTCCAGTTTGCATCTCCAACTGTCTTGGCAGCCTCTGCACGGTTGGTGTCCATATTTGCAAGAACGTCATTTGCTTCCATTTCGCCCTGGCAGAATGCAACCATGTCCTGACCAAACTGCATCCAGTAATCGTTTGTATATTTTGTGCCGGTCTGCAGAACAGATACGCTCTTCTTACTGTCATCTACTGTTGCAAGGAACTCTTCTTCCTCTGGCAGCCAGTGCTGCTCAATTGCATCATCATTCATATCAACGTTTGTGTATGCAGGAGAGTTGTCAAGGATTTCCTGAAGACTCTCTGTTGTTGTAACAAAATTGAAAAATTCTTTTACAAGATCCTCATGCTCTGTTCCCTTGTAGCCAAACATAGTAGGTCCAGCCGGGTTGGTCGGATACCAGGTGTTATCGCCAAGTGGGATCAGGAACATACCGAACTCATCCTCTGTGCCTGTGTCATCTTTGATCTGCTGAATATAACTGGAGTTTGCCATAGCCATTGCAATGTTTCTGTCGCCAAATTCATTTCCAAGGTTGGTGCTGTCAGTTCCAATCCAGTCCTCTCCGAAATATCCTGCATCGGAAAGCTCTTTGAACTCGTTCAGAACCTCAAGCATTTTCTCATTGTCAGCAAATGTAGCCTGATTTGTATTCAAAGCATCGTACAGTCCTGGTGTAGCTTCTTCGTAAACACCACCGATCTGGAAGAATGCCAGCTGATGCTGCCATCCGTCTGCGCCTGGCATAAACCATGGAGTGATTCCCTGTTCTGCGATCTTAGCGCAAAGGTCTTTCAGCTCTGCATAAGTAGATGGTATCTCCCAGCCATTCTCTTCGAATAATGTTTTGTTATAAACCATTACATATTCTGGTGAATTGTGCCAGATCTGAAGTCCGTATAATTTATCATTGTATACACAGGATGTTTTTCTTGCTTCCGGCATAAGATCTTCCCAGGAAGCTCCTGTGAAATCAATACAGTATTTCTCTGGATCAACGATTGTAGACTCGATTGCAAATGGGTTGGACTGAATCCAGAAAATATCTGCACAGGAATCAGTAGCTAATTTTGACTGAAGAAGATCAGAATACTGATCAGCCGGAATAGTCTGAAGGTCAACTGTTACACCATAAGTATCTTCAAAACGCTCGATTGTTGCATCATATCTGTTATCCATCCAGCCTGCTGATACCAGAATACTCAGCTCCTCACCGGAAAAATCTGCAGTCTCCTCTGCAAATACGGTAAGTCCGCTTGTCATGGACGCGATCATTGCTGCACAAGCCACTGCCACAAAACTCTTTCTTTTCATTTACATATCCTCCTTTTAATAAAATGGCATTTACCTCATTCAGGAATCTCCGCTGATTCCTCTGTTCTTTTGATGATATTATTTTATCAGCCAGATGCTTTTTAATCCATGGATATTCTTACTTTCAATTTGTACTTTTTTCACCACATATTATACTTTTTTCACATAAGCTTATGTTTCTTCAAAAAGTCATCCGCAATTCTTATATATATTTTCTCTGTTTTCGAGCATTTATTTGTACTTTTTACACAAATATGATATACTGATTTTTAATGTTTCAAACATGGATTTCTGCATCTGCTTTCATAATATAGTCAGCAGCGCGGGCAAAACAATTACAGGAGGTATCGCCAGATGAAATCACGCAGTTTACAATCCAAGCTTTTTTTTGCCTATATCAGTCTGGCCTGCCTGATTCTTTTTTCTTTTGCTGTTTTTTTCTATGCTTTTGTTTCCAGACAGCTCAAGCAAAGTCAGATCAGTGCCATGAACACTCTCAATTCCAGCTTTCAGACTCAGGTAGATTCCGCGATCCGCAATCTGGATGCAGTATCTGTAAACATTAACTACAGCAATCAGTCTAAAACCATTCTGGACAATTCCTTCAACTTAAATATTTCCAGCGATATGCTTTCTGCCATGTCAGATTTGTTTATTTCCCTTTCCGGAACCGAGCTGAAGGCAGATCAGGTAAATCTCTATGATTTTTCCGGATATGTTCTGGAGGCCGGAATCTCAACTTTGGTAAAAAAAACAGATGGCTCAAAGGATGAGTGGATTGAGGCCGCCCGTGAACTGGAGGGAAAAAAAGTCCTTACTCCACCCTACTGTACCAGAGAATATACAAAAACAGCCACCTATGACCAGTGGTTTATTTCCCTGTACCGATCCTTTAATAATCAATATAAACGTGGCGTGGGTGTGATTGAAACAGCCAAGCAGTGCAAATCTGTTTTTAAAAGTATCATCACTTATAAAAAAAAGAACCATGAAGATGCTGCCAGCATCTATGTTTTTGACAGCAATGGCGATCTGATCTATCCCTACGATATTTCCCAGGAATACAAAGCAGCACTTCAGCCCTACTATGAACTTACCAAGGGAGATGATTCAGCCCTCACTTTTATCAGTCCTCTTACAGGAAAAACAGAGTATGCAGCAGAGGCCGTGTCCTCTTATACCGGCTATACCTATCTTACAATTCAGCCGGAATCTGTAGTTCTGGCTCCGGTTTACAATCTGCTTCGTATTCTTGCAGCAATTGTTGCGCTGTTTCTGACAGTCTCCATCTTTATTTCCTACCGGCTTTCCCGTTCAGTCGTAAAACCGGTAAAGCACCTGAAGCATATTATTCAGCGCATGGAGCTGGATACACTTGGACAGGAAAAGGTGACTGCATATCCGGTTTCCGTTAATGAACTGGAAGAGCTCTACCAGGCCTTTCAGCTGATGAGCGACAATCTGAAGGATTCCATGGAGCAGCTGAATCAAGCTAAGGAGCAGGAAATGAAAGCCAGAAGCATGGCTTTGCAGACACAGATCAATCCTCATTTTTACTACAATACCTTGTCCAGCATTATAGTTCTGGCAGAGAACGGAGATTCTGAGACCGTGGTAAAAATGTGCCGGAATCTTTCCCGGATCATGCGTTATATTACCAATACCACAGAGACAACGGTCACTTTAAAGGATGAACTGGATTATGTACAGAAATATCTGTATTGTATGAAGGTCCGTTATCAGTCCAGCCTGAATTACAGCATCCATGTAGATGAAAGCCTTCTTTCCCAACCAGTCCCCAAGCTGATCATCCAGCCTATTGTGGAAAATGCCATTCGCTATGGTTCGAACTGTGCACCGCCATGGAACATTTCGATCACCAGCGTGGTCACGGAAGGAAGCTGGCAGATTGAAGTAACGGATTCCGGTCCTGGCTTTACAGAGGAAGCCAAAGAGAGGATCACTGCCAACATTATGAAAGCTATTCAGAATCCGGGACTTCCGGAACTAAAAATAAATGGGCTGGGAACTATAAATGTGTATCTCAGATGGAAAATATTCTGTAAAGGAGACATTATTTTCAGATATGGAAATACTGCTGATGGGCACGGAATCGTGTCTATTGGACGGTATTTTTCCAAGACAGATAAATCAGCAGATGAAACTGACTGCATAAGTGAATAAGCAAGGAGGAATCAAAACAGTATGACGTACACTGTCATCGTTGCGGAGGATGAAGAACTTCTGCTCACAAATCTTGTCCAGAAAATCCAGAAAGCGGATCCGGATTTTCTGGTGGCAGGAACTGCACAAACAGGCGATCAGGCTCTGGCTCTGGTAGAAAAGCTCAGCCCTGATCTTGTAATTACGGATATCCGTATGCCTGTGATGGATGGAATCACCCTGCTCACAAAAGTAAGGGAGCAGTTTCCATTTACTAAATTTATTATCACCAGTGGATTTTCAGATTTCGAATATGCAAAAAAGGCCATCACTTTAAAGGTTTCTGATTATCTGCTGAAGCCAGTTGATTCAGAGGAGCTTAAAGAAGCTCTCTCCAAGATCAAACAGGAATTTCAGATTGCCGGAAATGATTACGAAGAGGTGTTTAATGCCCGGACTGCTGCCATGACACCAACTCAGATTGCCACATTACTGAAAGATTTCATTGTAAAAAACTACAGCGAGGACATTAATCTGAACCTGATCGCAGATAACATGAACTACAGTCCCAGCTACCTGACCAAAATTTTCTGCCAGGTCTACGGTTGTACCCCGTCCAAATATCTGATCACTCTGCGCATGAGCCACGCCCAGCGTCTTCTGGTCCATGAGCCTGGTCTGTCCGTGAAACAGATCGGGGAAATGTGCGGCTATCATGATCAGGGATATTTCAGCAGAATTTTTAAGAAACATACAGGTAAAAGCCCGTTGGAATTCCGGGGGTAAAGCTTTGAAGGCCGACAGGGATTGTTCCCTGCCGGCCTTCTGACACGCTCTAGAGCGTGTTTGAAAAACATTTCGAGTTGTTTATTTTAACCAAATTAATATTGAGACGATGCATACGAAACCCAGAAAAGTGGAAGCCAGTTTATCATAACGTGTGGCTATTCGGCGAAACGCTTTTAATTTGAGAAAATAGTTTTCTACTAGATGTCTCTCTTTGTAAAGCCACCAATCACAATGACGGTCAAATTTCGCTCCCTTTCTGGAAGGAATCGTTGGTTCTCCACCATGGTCGTAGACATAATCAAGTAATTTATTACTATCGTATCCTCGATCAGCTAATACATTGCTTCCGGTTGTATTCACATGTTCGAGCAATGGAAGTGCGTAATTAATATCATTACGCTGACCTTCACTAATCATAAAATATACCGGATAGCCATAGGCATCCACTACGGCATGGATTTTTGTGCTTGCTCCACCTCGGCTATGTCCGATTTCGTTTGGAGGCCCCCTTTTTTTGCACCTGCACTGTGCTGATGAGCCTGAACAATAGAAGCATCTATAGATAGTTCTGTTAATTCAGCATCAAGGCTTAAAACACGAAAAATGTTATCGATGATGCCATCATCAATCCATTTTCGAAAACGGGAGTAGACGGTTTGCCAGGCACCATAACGTTCTGGAAGATCACGCCAGGGCGCTCCACTGCGGGCAATCCAAACAATTCCGTTAAGAATTGTCCGAGTACATTTTGGGGGGCGGCCCTGTTTTCCAGTATTTTCAGGTGGCAGTAAAGGAGCAATGCGGTTCCATTCTTCATCAGTTAACTCGTATCGTCTCAACATAGTAAACACCCTTTTTTCTTTATTTTAACATGAAAAAGGGTATTAGAATATATGTTTTGTGCAACTTTTATTTTTCAAACACGCTCTAGAGCGTGTTTGAAAAAGGCTTTCTGCAAGATGTGCGTCACAATTTGTGGGAGATTTCGCCCGGATGAGGGCGCCGTAGCGGGCTACAGCAACCAAATTCGGGTGAAATATACCGCAAAGCGGGGCGTACAGATTGCGGGAATGATTTTTCAAACAGGCTCTAGATCCGGAATAATTCTGCATGCTCTTCTTTATACAGCTCTATATTTAAGTACTCTCCAAAGTGCACTTCATCCGGTCTTCCGTATTCATAGGAAACCTTCACAGATTTTCCTGGCCATGGGTTTTCCACTCTGCATGGGTGTCCTTTGTGGCTGAGTATGCTAACCCGCTCTACCTCACCGTCTTTCAAAGCAGCGCTTACCTCAAGCCCTCCCCAGGCACGGAAATTCCGGAAAAAGGCGTTTGGATGCTCAGCTCTCGGCCATACTGGGAAAATGCGGATCATGCCCTCGCAACTTTGCAGCATCATCTCCTGGATGGCATCCGGGATGGTGTTCAGCTGCTCGATTCCATGAGGATTTTCCTTCAGAAAACCGTTTGGGATTCCCCGGTTTAGGATCATATCGCGCATTTCTTTCCAGATGATTTCCGGAGCGTAGCCTACACGTACTGCGGCAGTGAAAAACAGACAGCTTAGGTTAGAGGCATTAAAAGCACCAGCCTTGTAGAAATGAGGATTTTTTACTCCACCAGATTCCATTCCATTGCTGTAAGCTTCGCCATTTTCTAATTCACCATTGCTATTGAACAGCAAGTTATTTGCATTATCTTTATCTGCAAATTCTGCTTCTTCAAGTGCCTTCCTGTATTCCAGCTCTCCCAGCGCATTCTCCACCAGTGCATGTATCTGCACTGTATTTCGCGCCACTTCCAGCTCTTCCGGGGCACTTCCAAGCCCAATTGCATTGCCCGGATATATCTGCATCACATTTCCCGGAAAATGGAAAGACCATTTGCCACCGATACCTTCATCATAATAAATCTCTTTGTCCAGCATTTCTTCCGGAAGCAGATCCTCCAGCTTCACATCCACCTCTTTCCAAAGAGTTGGATTCTCCTGAATCTCCCGAATTGTCCCCTTTGGATAAGGTGCCAGGTTCTCTGCGATTTCCAGCCATTTTTCCCTCTTTTTCTCATCCAGATCAAGTGCCTCACTGATTCTCGGCATCCAGGTAAAGAAGGTTTTCAGATAACCTAATGTATTCACCGGATCTTCCGGAACGCCATTGTCACGGATGTTCCCATCTGTGCGCTCGTGCATACCATCTCCAACTACATGGTAAACGCCATCCCTGCACACCAGATCCTTTTCCCAGAAATCTGCCACACCGCGAAGATAAGGATAAACCTTCTGTGCATACGCCTCATCCTCCGTGATTCCATAACGATAGATCATATTCAAAGCACCGTGAATGGCTGGGGATTTCATATGCAAAAGCAGGGCCTCACTTACCAGACCGTGAGGTCCCAGTCCCAGCGGATAATAAAGTCCCTCATGGTGAAGCAGCCGCTTACACATCTCATCTGAAATTTCCATCAGTTTCAGATAAGGCGCATCGTGAGGATCGGACTGCTGGAAATGTCCGGAGACCATCAGATTCAGATAGGGAGACTGATGGTTATAATTAATCTTATAATTTCCATTCCATGCCGGACGGTCAAAAGTACTGATTCCCAGAATATTGGGCGGATATTCCGGATCCCGTGATACACTTGCCAGCATATATTTTGACAGATAATATCTCTGCTCGATCACCGGCTCATCCAGAGAAATTTCGGAAACACTCCAAAACTTTTTCCACCATACCAGGTGCCGTTCATGAAGAGTTTCCACATCTTCTTCCGTTATCCACCTTGCCCTGGAAAAGGCATACTCATAAGGTCTGCTGCACTTCGCCCAGGAGCGCACTGGCAGAACGAAGGTTGCCCGCTCACCGGCTTTTATTTTTCTGTGAGTGCTTCTGTCACTTAGCTTCCCTGTATTTCCAAATGCTTTAACTGCCTCAACATTCTTTAAAATACCGTTTCCCGCCGAAGGTTCTGTAAATACCGCTTTATTTGATTTATTCCCACTTTCCTCAGTGGATATAATAGATTCTTTCTTTAAAGAACCCAAACTTTCAACGCCGCCAATTACTTTCGTTTCCTTCAGAAAGCCCCCAGCAAAACCAACCTTAGTTGGAATATCCACATGATCTGAAAACTGCCGGTATCCACTTACAATCCCACCGCCGGTTTTCTTTACCTGCAGCGGACGTCCCGTCACCAGTCCAGCGAACATTCCGTTCTGGATATTCTCCAACTCACCGCTTCCCCAGACATCCACAGCTTTTTCGCAGCCTTTTCCTATTTCGTCCGGAAAATAAAAATCAAATTCCACATCCAGATCTGTCTCACTCTCAAACTCTACCACAAGAATGTTCTCATCTGCAGCCACC
Organism: Ruminococcus sp. RTP21484sp1_RTP21281st1_A8_RTP21281_210402; assembly: GCF_040914025.1. NCBI lineage: Bacteria > Bacillati > Bacillota > Clostridia > Eubacteriales > Oscillospiraceae > Ruminococcus > Ruminococcus sp. RTP21484sp1_RTP21281st1_A8_RTP21281_210402. Next base: position 84,998 of record NZ_JBCPGE010000002.1, on the reverse strand, counting down.
CAGCTTTTCAGAGAACATTTCTCTCCGGCGGAATTTGTCAATATTGTTATAGTTTCTCCCGTGGCAAACTTCTGCTCCGTATACCACCTGGCACCCTCCATAGCAGGAATATCAAACACCATACGCCCTACCGGTCTGGGGCTTCCGCCGCTTACCGCCGGATCACATTTGGCAGAACTGTTATCATGAAAGAATTCCCAGTTCGCCGCACTTTCCATTTGCCAGAAGTCATTGGTCGTAAACCAGAACTGTGGATACCTCCCATCCCCGGCCACTGCCGCCAGCAAATCTCCATTTCCCAAAATCGGCGCGTCAATCTTCGTCCCCGCATTCTGCCAGATTTTCCATCGTCCGCCCCCTGAAACATCCACATTTCCATCTGGCACAGCCGTCGGAGCCTCAGTAAATACAGCCCTATTTCTCTCTACAACCATATATCTTTCCTTCTCTCCACTTTCGCTTCCCGTACCGCAGTATCCTACTTTATAATCACCGTCTCATAAACCGCTTCCCTCATTCCCGGGAAGCTGCCCTCTCTACGCCCATTCACCAGCTGTCCTGCCGCATCCTTCCACTGGAATCTGGTCGTCGCATACGCCCCATTCTCAAAGTTATAGTTATTTCCTTCATCCTCATACAGCACAAACTCTCCGTCTGCCCCAGGATAAACGATAATCTGTACCGGCTTCTCTGGCTCCTGCTCTGCATAAACCAGCCCATCAGCCACCGGAATGATCGCACCCGCCTTCACGAAAATCGGGATCCGGTCAATAGGTGTCTCCACCTTCACATACTGGCCACCCTCATATTTCTCATTTGTCCAGTAATCGTACCAGATCGTACCAGCCGGCAGATAACACTCCCATGTCTTTTCCCTGTTAAGCACGGTACTTTCCGGACCATAATACATAGGCTCCGTAACTGCACAGATCAGCAGGGATGGTCCAAACATAAACTCATTCTCCACCTTTCGCACCTCCCTGTCCTCCGGGAAATCAAACAACAGGCTTCGCATAATGGTATAATCCTCAAAATGTACCGCCCCTGCCAGCGAATAAATATAAGGCATAAAATGATATCTCAGCTTGATAAATTTCTCGATAGCATCATAGAACATAGTGCCCTTTTCCCCGAAATTCCAGATTTCTCTCGGCGTATCTGTACCATGAGACCGGAACATAGGAAGAAATGTTCCCATCTGAAGCCAGCGTGTATAAAGCTCACAATATCCCTTATCTTTCACACCCTCATTATATTTTCCCTGCCAGAACCACTTGGGCTCCGGATCCGTGTTGCATCCGCATCCACGGTTCTGCCACTTATCTGCAACTGTGAAAAAGGCTCCGATATCCAAGGTCCAATAGGGATAACCGCTCAGTCCCATATTCAAACCTTCTACGATCTGGATCTTCAGATTCTTCCAGTCCGCGCAGGTATCTCCAGACCACAGCATAGCTGCATACTTCTGACCAGATGCATAACCGGAACGTGTCAAATTCAGTACACGCATATCCTCCCGAGCCTTTCTCTGGTTCTCATAAATTCCCTTTGCATGCTCCAGGGCAAAAGCGTTGGCCACAGCAGGATCCAGGTATTTCTTGTGCTCGCCTCCAACCAGCTGGAAACGCTCCCAGGGCTCTCTTTTCACCGCACCGCCCCAGTCCGGACCGGAAAACGGCTCTGTAGAGTCACACCACCAGGAATCAAAGCCCTGGTCAAACAGCCCCTCCTTCGCCTGTTTCCAGTACATTTCTCTTGCTTTTTCATTAAAAGCATCATAGGTTGCATAATCATACAGAAGATATCCGGCATCAAAAAATTCCTGATGATTTTTTCCTCCGGCATTCATATTCGGCCATACAGAGACCATGCTGTGGGCATGCATCTCATGAATCCGCTCCATGCACTCCTTGTTATCCCCATAACGGGACTGATCCAGAATCTTCTCCCCCCAGTTGCCCGGATCCCAGGTATTCCAGTCCTGAACCACACAATCCAGCGGAACCCCGATTTCTCTGTAACGGCGTACAATTTTCTCTAATTCTTTGGAAGTATAATACTGTTCCTTGGACTGGATATAACCATAAGCCCACTTCGGCAGCATCTGCGCCTTGCCTGTCAAATAGCGATAATTATGGATAATTCCATCCATGGTATTGCCGCCCATGAAATAATAATCAATCTGATCCACTGTATCCAAAAACAGGTAAGACTCCCGTCCCTCATCATTGAAAGTCATCAAAGAACAGCAGTCAAACAGCACTCCATATCCCTCTGTGGAAACAAACAGAGGCATTGGGATCCTCATATTGTGCTGGTAAAGATACTGATTGTGTCCGCGATAATTGTAGATTCCTTCCTCTGCCTGGCCAAGTCCGTGAATCTCTTCCTCCTCTTTCCAGTCAAAGAAAACTCTTGCACGATAACCGTCGCGCACCTTCTCCGGCTTCAGATTCTGAATAAAGTTACGCTCACCGTCAACTGTTTTTACACGGTTGATAACCGGCTTCTCCCCGCCGGTTGTATACCGCACTACATCAACTTTTGTTAAATCTGCCTTATCCTGTATGCACCACCTGGTTCCGTCCGCATGCTTCCATTCTATTCTTCCAGATAAAAGTTCCAGAGAGACCAGAACTTTTCCAGTCTTTAATTCCAGCTTCTCCTCGTTTTCCTCTGCTTCAAACTCAACTGACGGATATTCCTTTTTTTCAATAATAAGAGAGTCGTTTCCCTTAATCTCCTCTTTTCCAATTACACAGCGGATGATTTCCTCTGTAACCGGAATCAGCCGGTATAACATTCCTGCCGCTTCCGTCTGTACATACCTGTCTGTTTTGAGCATTTTCCATTCCCTCCGTTTTTTAATCCCCTGTTTTTTACGTTGTCTGTCCGGAATAGCCTCTCATGTAATAATAAATTGCAACGAAATTTTCTATTATACTATTATATAAAAAGCCGGCACATCAGGACAAAGCATCCTGCTTTTATCCTAACATGCCAGCCTGAAAAAGGTCTATGTCTTATCTGCTTCTGAATTTTAATTATTTTTACTCTTCTCATATCCGGGAGTTTTTCCCATATGCTTCTTATATAATCTGTAAAAATTGGAAATATTATTGAACCCACATGCCAGGGCAATCTCAGTCACATTTGCCCCATCCTCCCGAAGCAGCTCCCGTGCCCGGTTCACACGCAGACGTGTCACATAATCACTGAAGCTGATGTTGGTGAACTTACGGAAATAGGAGGAAAAATAGTTGGAACTCATATAAACAGACGCTGCAACCTCCTCCAGCGTAATCTTCTCACAATAATGAGCGTTTATGTAAGTAAAAGCCTGCTCCAGGCGTTTCATGGCATTCTTCTTTTCCCGAAGCATTTCACCGGACTTGGTCTCATCCTGATAAGCCCGGATCAGCATGGTCAAAATCCGCAGAACATTCGCCTTAATCATAAGCGGATAGCCCTCCTTGCGCTCCTGCCATTCCTGATAAATCTCCTGTATGCTGGTACGGATCTCCGTATTCACAGTTTCTTCATGGCCCACTCTGTTCTTAAAATTAGTTCCACGCTCAACGAAGGGCCGCAGATATTCCGTGTCAAAGGTACTGATCTTCTCTGCTACAAACTCCGGCGAAAAAATCATAACCAAAAGCTTCATTCTGCCTCCCAGAAGTTTCCAGCCATGCGGCTCTACATTATTGAAAATGATAATATCATTCTCTTCCATGGTATATTCCTGTCCATTAACGAAATAGTTTCCCTTTCCTTCCAGAACCCAGGTGATCTCAAAATAGCTGTGCCAGTGCCAGGTTCCCGGATGACTGTTGGAAGGGTTAAGCTCCACTTCTGATATCTGAAAAGGAAATTCTTTATCAAGAGGAATGCTGTCTCGTTCCAGTCTCATATTCTGCCCCCTGTAATAATCTCATGAGCACAGTATAGCAGACTTAGGTTCTGCATGCAATCAGCCTTAAAGAATACAAAAATTCTTCTAACCTTTGCAGCTCATCCTCATGTTTCCCATGAACTGCAATTCTGAAATAATCTTTTCCCTGCACTCCCTTTATCATATAATAATCATTTTCTATTTTAAAAAAAGGCTCTTTCAGCATATCCAGATACACAAAACTTCCCAGAGGTCTCAGACTTAATATAAAAGCTCTGTCTATAGGCGCATCCAGAAGGTAATCCGTTGCGAACCAGCCTGATTCTGCACACTTTTCTCTTGACGGCTGTTTTCCAAGAATTTTCATTTAATCGGCTCCTCTCAATGATACTGCAATCTGGCCTGCTGCCTCCAGAAATGCAAGGATTTCCTCTTCTTTCGTAAACCAGGAAACGCTCACTCTCACAGTTCCACTATTTTTTGTTCCCATTGCCTCATGAATCAGGGGGGAACAATGAAGTCCGGCGCGCACTGTAATTTCATAACCATTTTCCAGGATATATGCCGCATCCGAAGCCTTCAGCCCCTGAAAATTCAGGCTCATAACAGGTCCCTTACATTCCGCAAAGCTGCCATATACCTGTACCCCCGGAATTTTCCCAAGCCCTTCATACAAAAGCTTCATCATCCTTTCTTCTTTTTCCTTTATCCTGTCCACGCCGGTTTCCAGCACGAATTCCACACCGGCAAGAAGTGCCCTGATCCCCGGCAGATTCTGAGTGCCGACCTCATACTCATAATCACCGTCTTCATAAGTAAGCTGTTGACTGTTCCGCCCTGTGCCGCCATACTTCAATGGCTTCAGTTCCAGCCCCTTTCTTATGAAAAAGCCTCCGGTGCCTTGTATTCCCAAAAGACTTTTATGCCCTGTAAAAATAACCCCATCTGCCCTCCAGCTGTCTGCATCCACCGGAATACAGCCTGCACTTTGCGATACATCAACAATCAGAAGCAGATTATTTTCTCTTACAAAATTTCCAATCAGCTTCATATCCTGCACATATCCGGTCACATTGGAACAGTGGTTTACAATAAGAGCTGACGGATTTTTCCCTGTGTTTTCCAGAGCTTCTTCCAAACCTTTTTCCAGTGCCTTCCGGGTAACTGCTCCATTTTCCAGGCAGGAAATGATTGTTACCGGATGCTTCTTTAATACCGGCTGATTCATAAGCGGGCGCAATACACTATTGTGTTCTGTCTGGGTTGCCAGGATTCCACGCCCCTCTTCTCCATAATCCAGTCCACACAGCACTGTGTTCAGGCTTTCCGTAGCACCTGAGGTAAAAAAGATCCGGTCATGAGCATGGATGCCCAGCAGCTTTCCAAGCTTTTCCCTGCACCTTTCTTCTGTATCTTTTTTCAAAATTGCGCTTCCTCCCCGGAATTGCGAAGCAGGCGTGTCCATAAGACACGCCTGTACAGCTTCACATACAGAGGAAGGCTTGGGCCAGGAAGTGGCCGCATTGTTCAGATAGATCATCTAACTCATCCTTCCAGGATATTGAAATCCATAACCTTTGCAATTTTTTTGATCAGCCTGGTATAATCACCAAAAATCAGAACCTGATGATGTCCAAAGCCAGCCAGATTGTGCATAAACTCCCTTGCATCATCCATCTGGATATAGTAATACGGGCTGCAATAGGTCTCGGCATATTCCGAACGGATTACTTTTCCTTTCTTAATGCACATGGTATCACCTGCCGGATTGAAACGACCAAGTGTAATATAATCGTCTTCGTTCTGTGTAAAATCAACCTGAAGCTTACCGCCGAAGCCCTGTCCGGTAAATGCCCACAGCTTGTATTCCAGCGGTTTTGTTCCGTATCCGTTCATACAAAGGGCCGGAACTGCATGATGGATCCTGAGCAGCTCATCTGTCTCATGATTTGGATTTCCCATAAAGGCCGGACGGTTTGCAGCGTATTGCATGATCAGCATTGCCATAAGTGCATTCAAGTCTTCCTCGCATCCACTTGGAATTCCCTCATCCTTCATAATTGAATGACACATGCATGGTGTAAATTTACGGTTCTGTGGAATTTCCGTCGTACAAAGCTCATGACAGGCTGTGGAAAATGCATTGCAGTCATAAATATCCATCATTTTCTTTGCTGCAAGATAATATTTAATGTCATTGATAAACCAGTCGGTATTTACCTGAGTATCTGTAGAACCAGCAATCAGCTTATCCGCAATTGGCTTTGCCTCTTCATCCGTAATCTCATCCATATATTTGAAAATAGATGTGAATGGAAGCTTGATCACTTCAAATCCATAACGCTGACGAAGAATCTCCGGATCACGGATAAGGCTCTGAATTCCAAATGTAGGCTGGGAACCTGCGGTCAGCACAAGTGCTCTTGTATTGCGAACTGCTTTTCTTACCCAGAGAATATGTGCGATTTCATTTACATCCTGAAGATCCATTGCCACGTATGCTTCCACACCAATTGAGCGGCAATATGCTGCAAAATCAATGCCCTCATTTCCATTCTGCCAGATAATGACCGGTTTTCTGTAGCGTTCCAGCTTCGGAATTCTCCATCCCATGCAAAGGAAGCAGTCAATTTCATCTACATCTTCACCGATCTTGTCGAACATTTCTTTTTCTACAACAAAGGATTCATTATATCTTACATCCAATGCCTCTTTAAATTCAACCTCGCTGATCACGTCCTTCAGGGCCTCTACAGAGCTTTTGAAGGTTTCATCAGCAACCTTTGTCTCTGCCTCTACAGTCATATCCTCTTTTCGTCCGGCACGGCACGGGCCTTCCCAGAAATGCGTGTGTGTCAGACAACCGATCAATGGCCTTACAACAAGTTTTACATCCATAGCTTTCTGTTTCATAGTTTGAAATACCTCTTTTCCCCATTCAATTTTTGTGTTTCCCCCGCGTATTAATTTCAATTATATCTTTTAAAAAAACTTTTTCTTCTATTTTCTTCCTGTTACTTTATACTTTCTTATTGTTTTTTGTACTAATTGCACAAATATTATAATTATTCCTATTAGTTTTATATGAATTATTGCACGTTGTATATCTCATACAGACAACGCAAAGCGCCGACAGATTTACCTGCCGGCGCTTTGTGGTTTTTATTATGGAGTTAACAAAACAAACTTAATTTGAATATGGGTTGCTTCCATCAATAGGATTGCATATGTTTCAGCGTCCCAGAGACTCTACAAAAGTACCCTTCACATCGCTCCAGTTGCGGTCTGCATAATCAAGAAGATATGCAGCCTGCTCCATGGACATTTCCGGGAAAAGAAGGAAAAGACTGTGGGAGCCGTATTTCTTTACAATACGGTCTACGTTGCGGATCCAGTCTTCGAATTCTCCGGAATAAACCTTTACCCAGATAGATTTTCCTGCTGCGATAGCTTTGTCGTAGATCACATCCCAATCCGGAAGTGTTCCGTCCGGGCCGGCATCGCCGCTGGTCCACTGAAGAGCATCGATTCCATCAATTTCCATAAGGGCGTCCATATGCTTGATTGCAGCCGGTCCATCCAGATGGTAAAGTACATGGTCTACATTTTCAGACTGGGTACGTAAGGACGGCTGAATGTATTTCCGGAAGTCTTCCGGTGACATCATTGCGGAGAAGTCGCACTGGAGCTTCACAGTTCTGCCTGGTCCCCAGATCTGGAATACGGTGTATGCATTTCCGCCTTCTTCATCTTTAATGATATCATAGAAGCGGTCGTAATATTCATAGTAAATATCCGTTACCTCCTGGATTCTTTCTCCGATCATTTCCGGCTCATCCAGAAGGTCGAAGAGAATGTCCTGGGCTCCGCGAAGAGAAGCAAGAACGTCAATATTTTCCATAAGGTCAGGCATATCCACATAGAAGTCATCTCCGGCAAGTGCCTGGCAGTCTTTTGCAAGCTGAATGTGTTTCTTAAACCATTTATTCTCCGGATCAAAGGTCAGCTTCGGAACACCGTCCCAGCTGTCCAGACACTTATTGAACCATACAGTGTCTTCTTTGAATCCAATCTCAGATCCAAGATAAGAAGCAAGGGAACCTGGTCCAAAGTCGATATTCAGGTTCGGGAAGCTCTCACCAAGGAACGCATGGGTCTCACAGAAGTAACGGTAACGGTCAACGATTCTCTGAGGATTCTGGTATTTGTCCTCCATGTCTTTCCATTTCAGTTCTTCCGGCATATTGTAATATTTGCCCTGGCAGATCTGATCCAGATAGCCACCCTCTACAGGAGTTCCATCGGAATACTGCTCTACCTCCGGTCTTCTTGCGATTACGCACATAAGCGGTCTTCCTGTGTTCTTATGTGCCCAGTAATTGCGGAATTTCTCTTTGGCAGCTTCCATGTTTACCTTGTAGCCTTCGCCTGGCTTCGGAAGCTGGATTTTGCTTAAATCTACTTCTTCTTTTACAAAATGCGGCTCAACCTGTATGGGCTTTCGAAGCCAGGAACCATTTTCTGTAAAAGTTTCCTCAGTTGCAATATTTTCCGCTGGTTTCGCGGTTTTTCCTGTCTCAGTAACTTCTTCACTATCCTTTGCAGGTGCCGGATCAAATTCTCCAGCCGCTGCCTTTGCACAGAAACCGGATTCTGCATATTTCTTCGCCTGCTCTGCCGCAGAGGCTGCATCCTCTGTGTATGCGTCTGCTCCGATCTCATCTGCAAACTCCTGACTGATCGGCGCACCGCCAACCATGATCTTAATCCTGCTTCTGAATGGCTGTTCCAGAAGTGCCGCCACAGTGTCACGAAGGGACGGCATTGTAGTGGTAAGAAGCGCAGAAAGTGCAACAATACTTGCTTCTTTGTGCTTATTTACCTCATCAATAAAAGTCTGGATCGGCACATCAACGCCAAGATCGATCACTTCGAAGCCGGCACTTTCAAACATCATTCCAACCAGATTTTTACCGATATCATGAAGATCTCCGGCAACAGTTCCAAGGATAATCGTTCCTGCACTTCCAGCCTCGCCGGTTGCAAGATATGGCTTCAGAACTTCCACACCAGCCTTCATAGCCCTGGCTGCTGCCAGCATCTGTGGTACGAAAATAATCTCTTTCTTAAAGTTCTCGCCAACCACTGCCATGGCGCCGATCATAGCGTCATTGAGGATTGCAGTCGGGTCGCAGCCTGCATCAAGTGCTTCCTGAACAGCCTGTCCGATTTCTTTATTTTTTCCATCCTGAGTTAATTTGAAAACCTTCTGCATTTTCTCATCAAGTGGAGAAGCAGGAACTGGCTGTGCAGCTTCTTCTGTGGCTTTATTTCCAAATTTACCAATGTAATCCAGGCAGTATTCATCACGCTCTAACAGTGCATTTGTGGCATAGATCATACCGATCATGTTCTTGTTGGTAGGATCTACGATGGCACTGTCCATACCGGCATTCATAGCGAGAACCATAAATGCCTGGTTAATATTTTTTCTCACCGGAAGTCCGAAGGAAATGTTGGAAAGTCCACTGGTGATATGGATTTCCGGATATTCGTATTTGATTCTTCTGCAGCAGTCTGCAAATACAGTCAGCGCAGTCTGGTCTGTTCCCAGGGTTACAACCAGTGGGTCAATATGTAAACGGCTTGGTGCAATGCCGTACTGTTTCGCTTTTTCCATAATTCCGAAGAAAATTTTCATACGACGCTCTACGGAATCCGGAATTCCATCATTGTCGCAGAGAAGGGCTACGCACTCCCAGTCTGTATCTGCGATCACTGGAAAAATCGTGTCAATTTTGTCTCCTTCAAGGGAAACAGAGTTAATAAGTCCCGGTCTTTTACAAAATGGAATGGCTGCAACACAGGATCTGGCACTTGGACTGTCCACACAGATTGGTGTATCTGTCACTTCCTGTACAAGGTCGATCATCCATTTCAAGGTTTCTACTTCTACAGCCTCTTCTACTGAGGCACATACGTCCAGAAATGTGGCTCCCGCTTCTGCCTGCATTCTGGCTCTTTCTCTGATCAGGTCCGCATCCTTCTCAGCGATGGCTTTTGCAACTGACGGAATGGATCCGTTCAGCTTCTCACCAATAATAATCATGGCATTTTCCCTCCAATATGAAATTGTAATTGCTACTGTTCACTCCGTGACCAGTAACTTGTAATTTTCCGTCACAATCTTCTCCGCAAGCTGTAACAGTTTCGTTCTCTCCGCTGCAAGTCCTCCGCTAAATGGACTTGCTTTTACAAATTCATTTTATATCAATTGGGGGAAATTCCTCTTCTGTTATTTTCTCATTCGATTATACTATCTTACTGTGAATAATTTCACAACTAAATGCATATGCAGGATTTCAGCGCAAAGCATCGTAAAATACTCACATATACAACTTTTCTTTGCGAAATATCTAACCACCTGCATTTCATCTTCCCAGTTTCACTTTAATAAATAACAGCTGGTATACGCAATCTTTCCAGGACCATAATAATAGTCAAGGTGGTTTGCCTGACAAACCTGCATGACCAGCATTCCATAGGCTTCCATTGAGGAAAAGGCCTGGTCCGGAAATCGGCAGGGGGCCTCCGGGCAGGTGCAGGTTTTGCATTTTGTGCAGCAGCCTGCGCCCATTGGAAGCATGTTCGGGTAAAATTTCCGCAGATCTTTTTCCAGGCTGTAAAAGGAGGCTTTGTGCGTAGCTTCTGTGCGCATCATGCCTTCCCCATCCATGGAATCCTCCAGCTGTCCCACTGTCTGTACCAGGATTCCAAGTTTATACTTTCTTACTCTTTGTTCGCATTCCTCCAGGGTTCCGCAGCCGGGCGGACAACTCCAGCATTTGTTGTATTTGTGACAGGAATCGGAGGCGCACATCTGGCGTACTTCTGGCTTTAGTTCAATGGTATCGCAGGCCAACGGAGCCACGTTGGTAAAACCGTGGGACAGGCATAGTTGTTTTAAGTCTTTGAAATTCATGTCTCTAATCCTTTTTAAATCATTATTATCCACAGATAATAATATACAAAAACATTTTATAATTCTCAGTCTTCTATTTTTATAAAATCAGCACTAAAATTTCCTGTAATAAACACGGAAATCGTTACTGTTCACTCCGTGACCAGTAACGCGCTTCGCGATGCACAGAAATCATGCATTCGCATGATTTCGCGCCGCAATTCTCGGGTTTTCTGTGAACTTTGTTCACAAAAAACACCTCGCGGAATATTACCAGTGAACAGTAACCGGAAATCTCTTTACCTTTCAAATCCCAGCTCATCTACGAAACAATCCTGAAATTCCGGGCAGGCCGCCAGTTCCAGAAATTCAATGCTCTGTACCGCTCTTTCGATCTCATGGCGCTCATTCTTATTTAGCAATGCAATCTTAGCACCTTCCCCAGCGATATTTCCCACACACTGTACTTTCTTCACAAAGCTCTCCGGGATCAGACCAATCCGGGCCGCATTTTCTGCATTCATATAATTGCCGAATCCACCAGCCAGATATACAGTCTGGATCTGGGATTCTTCTATGTTTCTTTTCTTTAATAAGAGTTGGATTCCAGCGGCAATGGCTGCTTTGGCAAGTTGAACCTCGCCAATGTCTTTCTGGGTAAGATAGACTCCGCAATCATTCTCGAAACGCGACTGCCCACTCCCATTTTTTTCGTTTCTCTGTAAACACTCCGTTTTCTCACTTTGCTCATCCTCTGACATATTCTGCCCACATTGGGAAAAACCAGTTTCTTGTGGTGGCACAAGCATAAACGTGTCTGCTCTTTCCTGCCCGCTGTGAAGAATTCCATTCTCATCCAGCAAACCAACTCGCAGAAGTTCTGCCACCAGATCAATCAGCCCGGAACCGCATAGGCCTGCAGGCTTCTCACCGCCAATTGTGGTATACTGCCATTTTCCATCTTCATATTTTACATGATCAATAGCTCCCGGAAGCCCCCGCATTCCGCACTGGATCTTCGCCCCTTCAAAGGCTGGGCCAGATGCCGCGGAGCAGGCTGCCAGGCCATATTTATTTCCAAGGATCATCTCTGTGTTAGTTCCGATATCCAGCATTAAAGTTATTTCATCCTTCAAATCCTGTCGAAGAGCCAGAAGACAGCCACTGGTGTCTGCGCCTATGTATCCGGCGATATTCGGAAGAAGGAGCAACTGGCCTTTTGGGTGGATGTGAATACCATAATCAGCTGCGCGCACAGTAAGGGACTGACTGATTGCAGGCGTATATGGCGCATGTACCAAAGAAGCCGGGGAAATTCCAAGAAACAGGTGGTGCATACAGGTGTTTCCAACAAGACTTACCTGATAGATATCTTCCACTCCAGGCATCCATTCAGCGCTTCCAAGCTTGCCATTGACAGCCTGTCCATTCACTTCTTTCTTTTCATTTGTTACTTCGTTTTTGCGATTTTTTATATCTATTGGAAGGGCTTTTCGAGCTTTTACACTAAGGCTTTCCAGTATTTCATTTATTACCTTTCGTACACACGCACTTAACACATCTTCTCCATGTTCCAGCGCATAATTCGCTCTTTGGATCACGTCTCCACCGTACTGCATCTGAGGATTCATTCTACTCTCCACAGCTAATGTCTCCCCTGTTCTGCCATCCAGAAGATAACCTACAATTGTGGTTGTTCCAAGGTCAATTGATGCAGTAAACAACAGCGGGTGTACTCCTTTATAATTATCTTCCTGTCTTTCCTTTGAAGCATCCTGTGAAGCGAAACAGGGTTGCAAATCCAGAATTTCATTATCTATGTAAATCACGTCCCATTCTGCCTCAGAGATTCTTTTTTTATAAAGACTTCCAGCTATTTCTATATCTGTTTTTATGTTTCTCTGAATCGTATGCGAAGCTTTTTCAATTTCAGGGCTCTCATAAACAGCCTCCACCAGCCGCTCCCACTCTGACCTTTTTTCCCCAGTCTCCGGCTTCTCCAGCCGCACCGTTTTCACCTGCAGCTCCGGCTGGAAATTCACCTTTCTGGAAAAACCTTCGCCTAAAATCTTCCCCCTTTTTTTCTTCCCAGGGATTTCCACCCGGCAGTCTTTTTCCACCTTTGTCTGGCACGCCAGAACCGGCTTTCCATCCGCCTTCACCAGACATTTTCCACAGGTTCCAAGTCCACCGCAAGGTGCATCCGGCACAAGTCCCGCCCGAATCTCTGCCTCCAGCACGCTGATTCCCACCGGAACCTCTATACTAATCTCTTCCCTCACAAAATACACCTTAGCCATAACCCAAACTCCCTAAAAACAACCGACCGGGCATGCCCCGGTCGATGTATCATTCTTTCAGCAATTTTTCAACAGCCTTTTTGAAATCATATAATTTATCAATATACACATGAACAATTGTCCCGCAATGTTCTTTCACAATCACTCCATCATAGTCGTGTGCAAGCTGATTTCTTACTTTCAGCATATCCATCCACTCATCACCAGTAATCAGATTCGCCTGAAATGATTCTCTGAGAACTTCTCTTGGTGAGCCAGTGACAAATCCAGTTATTGCATAATACTGTACTAGAATATCTTTCATAACCTTCCACGCCAAGTCAAATGTAATACTGAATTTAGCACTGGTTCCACTAAGTACAAAAGAATCTGACAAATCACGCTGTTTCGCCTCCGCCAGAGAGTCCAGTGAATTTCTAAACGACTCAAATCTTCTTATAAATTTCTCGTCCATATTGTTTTATATCCTCCAACAACAGCTGATTCTGACAAGTATCAAGATCAACCAGATCAATTGTGTACAATGTTGGAATCTCTTCTAAATTCTCCTGCAAATCAAGAATTTCGTGTGAAGCGACTCCAGACACTGCAATGTCAATATCGCTCCGCTCTGTCGCAGTTCCCTTTGCCCGGGATCCATACAGAATTATCTTCTGTGCCCCATACAATCTGCACCGTTGTATAATTTCTGTCATGACCTCATCAACGCGCATAGTTTCCCCCATTTCACTCATAAAACTAATTTCATTATAGGTTAAATCCCACGCAACGTCAATTTGCAAAATCTATCTAATTTATTTCCATCAATATCCAGTATCAAATTATCCTTATCATTTTTTTCCATTTTCTCACTCATTTTCTGACTGCTATCACTGATATTTTTTCAAGTTTTTAAAATGTATTTAAAAAACGTTTGTATTTTACATTTTTTTAATTTTATGTGCTGTAGCAGATTATTTTATGCACACATAAAAAAAGAATTCGGCACAAAGTATTTTTATACACTTTGTACCGAATTTCTCTTATTTCTCTTGTACAAATTTTCTCACAAACTCTTCATACCCGCAAGGCTTTCCCCAGAAATATCCCTGGGTGAATTCCAGGCACAGCTTTCGGATTTTGAGCCATTCCTGGGCACTTTCTACACCTTCAATACAAATCTTCATATCCAGATTATGAATCATGGTACAAAACTGATTCAGAAGATAATATTCCTGTTCATCTGCAAATGCTTTCGCAGTGAAAGAGCGGTCAACCTTAATAATCTCTGGTTTCAGCTCACTGAGATAATGGAAGTTCGAGTATCCGGTTCCAAAGTCATCCAGCGCCAGACTGATTCCCATTCGCTTCAGTTCTGTGAGAAAATGCTTCTCATTTATATTTTGTTCCAGAAGATCGCTCTCTGTCAATTCCACGATCACCGCTACCCGCGGCAGCCCTGCCCTTTTCATTTCTGCACTGATATCCTGGAGCACATCAGACTTGGAAGCCTGTACCTGGGAAATATTAATACTCATCCGGAACCCTGGAAGTATCTTCCGGATCTCACTGCATTTTTCCATAGCCTCTTTCATCATCCAGCGGCCAGCAGGAATAATAAGACCTGTTTCTTCCAGAATTGGAATAAACTCTGCCGGTGAAATCATTCCGAATTTTTCAGAGGTAAAACGCATTAAAGCTTCTGCTCCATAAGGCACTTTTTTATCCTCAGCAAATACAGGCTGATAAAAAGCTGCAAAGCCCTGGAAGCCATTGATCACAGCTTCCCGCAGCTCCTGGGTGATCTCCCTTTTCCGAAGAAATTTTCTGTAGGTTTCCCCATTAAATATATAACAACGGTTTCTTCCCAGCTTCTTCGCCTCATTCAGGGCAAAATCCGTCAGCTTCAATGCTTCTGAACACTGATTTCCCTTTAATGCCGCAAATGGTACAATTCCTCCTGAAACCGTATACATGACTTTAAATTCATTGGTTTCAATAAATCTGTCTATTGCCTCTCTTACTTTATCATAAAGCTTATCCGCATCCTTCACCTCATCAGAAGAAACATCCAGGATCAGAAATTCATCTGCCACAAGCTTGTACACCTTTTGTCCTTCTGATGTGCAGCTGGAAATACACTCTGCCGTTTTCTTAAGTACAAAGTCACCGTACTCCTGTCCGAAGTTATCATTGATTTCCTTAAAATGATCGATTCCTATACGAAGCAGATATCCTGTCTCCAAAGGAGTATCCAGCTGGTTCATATACTCCCGGAAACCAGACTCTCCCAATAGTCCGCTTACATTATCTGCCTTCTGTCTCTCTCCAATTTCATTCACACAACCAATCATGTAAAGAGGTTTCATGTTATCGTCACGGACCAGATACCCTTTGCAATGAATCCAGATCGGCTTTTTTTTCAGATCCAGCCAGCGATATTCCATGCTATGGATGCAGCGGTCTGTTTCTAGAAGATCATCAAATTCCGCTTTCAGTTTTTCATAATCCGGTGCATATACAAATTCCTTATGCTTCGAAATTACATTATGAAAACCATTTTTCGGAATACAGAAACGTTCAAGCGCCTGATTTGCTATGTAATAAAAATCTGACCGAAAGTCAACCACATATGGGTAATTATCTGTAGTTGGGCTCAGAAGATCGATCACACTGCAAAGCTCATCCACAGACATGCTCTGAAACTTTTTCTCCTGCAGGATCACCTCATCTGTGATCTCCTCTGTCGGCTGCTTACTCATACGGGAGAGCAGATTGTCCAGACCTGCTGACCGTGCCACCTTCTTCCTACGCTTCTGACGGTACAGCATGGTATCACTTCGTCTTACAATATCTTTAAAGTCAAAGTCTATATCAGGCTGATAATAAGCATATCCGGCTGACATGCTGAGTGGATACTCCAGCTTGTTCGTTTCCGCTGTTTTTTTCAAAATCAGCTCAAGCGCCTTCAAACGTTCCGGAATCATATCCTTCTCATCGCTATGATACACATATGCAAACTCATCACCGCCAATCCGAAAGCAGTTCTTTACATTCTGAAATGCCTGACTGATACACTGATAACACAGCTTCAGCGCCTCGTCTCCCTTTTCATGTCCAAAACTGTCATTGATCACTTTCAGATTATCCAGATCAAACAAAACCACACCTGTTGTGCGCAGTTTAATATCCCCTTCCTCCAGATATTTCACCATGTCCTCGTAAGCGTTTCGGTTCATAGCCTCTGTGAGCATATCCATGTTGGCTATTTTCTGCAGATAGATCACCTTTTGTTTCTGGATGTATTGATCGTAATATTGGGAAACCTGGATCCAGATCAGCATAATGATAAACAGCAGGGTTCCTATGGGAAGCATAATGGATGTCTGTTGGAATTTTCTTAAATAATAAAGGAACATTTCCGCCATTCCGAATACTATAATCGCACACATAGGATACTGGAATTTCTTAGCTTCATCGTTGCCTTCTTTTCTGGCCTCGTAAAGAATAAGGGCAATTGTGTAAACTGCATTGGCAACCATGATAACATGGGTTGCTGGAAGCAGCCGGAATATATCAATAACTCCTGTACACTGAAGCAGAACATCAGCTGCCATATTTACAAGATAAAGAATGGAAAAAATCAATAAACCTTTGTGGTATCTGCTTTTACAGATATCATATAACAGGAAATTAAATGGTATCGGGAAAAGAAAGAATGAAAAATATTCCACAAAGTACAGGGTTCTTCCATCCGGAATCAAA
This sequence comes from Ruminococcus sp. RTP21484sp1_RTP21281st1_A8_RTP21281_210402, assembly GCF_040914025.1. NCBI lineage: Bacteria > Bacillati > Bacillota > Clostridia > Eubacteriales > Oscillospiraceae > Ruminococcus > Ruminococcus sp. RTP21484sp1_RTP21281st1_A8_RTP21281_210402. Next base: position 68,101 of record NZ_JBCPGE010000002.1, on the reverse strand, counting down.
AACTGCAAAAAACTACATTGTGCCAGTGTCCATATTGCGATCAGCAATGAGAAAAATCCAAGGTTTAAAAAGATCTCTATCTTCGCTTCTGTCTTGTCTCTTCTTTTTCTTCGCACTGCCCCCAAATACAGAACCAGGCAGATGATACTTGCAAACAGGATCCCGCAGCTGAGCATCAGGGTTTCAAAGCTGTCCGTTAAGATTTTCAGAATGCAGTCGCCTCGTGTTCCGTATGCAATGCTGACTTCATTTCCATAATAGTCGTCATATACCGGAATAATTCTGACCTCCAGACTTTTGCCTGCGCTGTCTTCCGGAATATCCACAATGTGCCAGCAGCTTCCCGGTGACTTCATAAAGCCGGGAGCATCCTTTTCATTTCCGTATTCGTATATTTTTTCTCCGTCCAGCCACACTTCTGCAATGGTGTGTGTGGTTTTAAACATGATTGATTTGGGAACATTAAAGTCTTCAGGCAGAGCAATATTCTCTGATTTGATTTCTCCATCTGTCAGTTCTTTTGTTTCGCACTTGATTGTATTATCCCAGAACAGTTTTTCCCTGACCGTACTCCGACTGAAGATCCAGCCCGAAAAACAAATAGCAAACATTCCAAATGCGAACATGGTAATCCATAGTTTCTTTTCTATTTTCATAGTTTCTCCCTACTATATAAAATAGCACTGTTCACTAAGTGCACAATGATCACCTTGTGCTGCAATTCTATGCGAAATTTACCCGCACAGAATATTACCTGTAAACAATGACTTACAACTCATCAAAAGATATACATAGACAGCATATCAAACCCATTTAGCTTTTTCAAGGTTTTGACAGATTTTGTTAAAACCTTTTTATTTGAGGGCAAAAAAATATCTGACGGGGCAATTCTGCCCTGTGCCAGATATTTTCTTCGTTTCTGTCAGCTTATGTGTCTGCCGATTCTCCGGTAATCACGCTCATATTAATGTATGCGACTTCCCTTATGCAAATTTCTCATCCAGATATTCTTTCAGGATTCCCAGATTTTCATCACTGTACAGCTGATCTGCCGCATGCTTATAATTATGAAAAAGCTTAAATTCCACCTTATCTGTCCCAACAATTCTTGTAAGCAGTGCATTCAGTCTCTCAGACTGCAGATACGGAACATCTAAATCCGCATCACCATGCCAGATCAATATATCCGGGCTGTTTTTCTCCGTAAGATTTTTCTCAATATAATATAATGGACTATAATTGTTTTTCTCATCCTCAGTAAGAGTTTTTACATCCTTGCGCATCCAATAAGATTCTACATCTTCGTAGCCGGTATCTTTAATTGCTCCCTGAAGCCACAGGCTGGCCGCCCAGCGGACAATTTTTGGAATCCTCAGCTCCCTGTAATCATCTTCCATAGTTCCGAATTCCATACAGCCGTAATAGTCCAGAATCACCTGAACTTCACTGGAAACAGGATGGTTCTTATCTTCTCCGATAAATGGAACACTATTAAATTCCTCATCATTAGAAGCGCCACAGATCACTGATAAATACCCCCCAGCTGACTCTCCCCAGATTGCAAAACGCTCCGGATCATATCCATATTTCTCTGCATTTGCACGAAGAAAACGGATTGCCGATTTCACATCTTCCACTCCGGCCGGAAAGGCTGCTTCCTGGGCAAGACGATAGTTAACGGATGCACATGCATATCCATGATCGCGGAAATAGCGGTACATCAGCTGCGCCTGACGGGACTGGCTGTCATTGTATACGAAGCCGCCCCCATGTACCAATATGATCAACGGCATAGGTTCTTCACTGTCCGGCACATACAGATCCAGATAATCATTTTCGGAAGTCTCAGAATATGACAGCTTCTCATAAGCTTTTCCACCATTCCATTTGGAAGAATCATCCAATTTCACTGATGGAGAGTATACATTATGAAAAACCACACGAACAGCTTCATGATTGCAACCTAGAATACCAACTATAGCAGCAAGACAGATTCCACCTATGATAAAACCTTTTTTCTTCATTTGTTCAACCTCTTTTCCACCTTAAATCATAAGTCTTTCACTTCATTCACATGGAATTTCCACCACATAAAACCGTTCTTCATCTGCCACGGTAACCTTCACCGGTCCGTTTCCATCTGCCTGTACAACTGCCATTGCCTCACCATAATAAGTCGCCACAGTATGGTCAGTATAATTCCCTTTTACATAAGGAGCCGGGCTTCCGAGTCCCTTCAGGACACCATTTTCTACTGTTACTTTTATGTTATGTTTCTCCATTGGTTTCCAGATTCCCTTGCTATCTGTGTATTGCAGTTGAATAAATGCAAGGCCCTCCGGTTTTACGGTTTTCTCCTCTGGGCGCACCTGAAGAACCGTTTCTTTTCCTGCTGTATGTAATGAATAACGGTTGATTTCTCTTCCGTTTTCATCGTAAGAAACCGCCGTTATCTCCCCATTCTGATAGGTGATATTAAAGTTTGCACGGCATTTTTTCACTTTCTTTTTACCAGCACTTTTGCCATTGATAAACAGCTCAACCTGTGCAGCCCTTACATAAACTTCTACCTTCGCCGGTTCTCCGTTACAGCCATCCCATGCCCAGCTTTCCAGAGCCTTTGTCAGCTGCCAGCCGGTAAGACGAAGCTTCTCTTTCTGGTAAACAGGATCAACTGCAATAAACGGACCTGTCTCTCTTTCAAAAGCAACTCGAGTATATGCAGCCTCTGCACGCGGCTTTCCATTCAGGTCAATTCGACCATTTCCACCTGTCATTCTCGTGGCTGGATCTTCAAATTTATAGTCAGAATACTCTGCTGCACCATCCCCGACTTCTCCGATATAATCCCATCCTGCCCACACAAAATCACCGATAATTCTTTTATTTTTTTTGGCAATTTTCCAGAAACTATACGCATCTTTACAGAAGGTTTCACTTCCAAGAATCAGACGGTTCGGGTACTTTTTCAGATCATGTTTGTAGCGGAAAATACCGTAATTATAACCTGCGATATCCATGTTTGCGTAGGCATCCTTCGTCCTTAAATCGCACGGATAAAGGGTAGCACCGCACTTCATAAAGTAGTCTCCAACCAGACAGGCAAGAGTATTATAGAACTCGCTTCCTACCGGCTTTTTCTTCTTTTCCGGCTTGGTGCTGCCTAATCCTTTTTTTCCATTTTCTGTGGCTTTATTTACTGTCTTTTCACCACTTTTAACTACTTTTTTCTCATTCTTTCCAGCTGCCTGAGCGGCATTTTTCTCTGCATTTCCAGCGCTCTTTTCTGCCTTGTCATCACTGTAAACGCCAAGTCCTATGGAGCTTAAGAAATTGAAGAAAATATTGATTCCGCAGGTAACAGGACGGGTGGAATCCAGGCTGTGAAGATAGTTTGTCATATCACCGGTAAGGGCAATTCCCTTCTTCTGGGCAGTCTCTGCAACCTCATTTCCTGTGGAGTACATAATCACACTTGGATGGTTGTAATCCTTGTCAACCATGTCTTTTAAATCCTGTTTCCACCAGTCAGCAAGCTGTCCGGCATAATCATATTTAGTCTTATGAATGTACCATACATCTACATATTCATCCATCATCAGCATTCCCACACGGTCACAGGCATCCAGAAGTGCCTTAGAGCAAGGATAATGTGCAGAGCGGACTGCATTGTATCCATTTTCTTTGAGAATACGCATTTTACGTTCTTCTGCTTCCGGATACGTACATGCACCAAGCACGCCATTATCGTGATGAAAGCATGCACCGCGAAGAATCACACGCTCTCCGTTAATGGTCATTCCTACCTGAGGATTCCAGATCAATTCACGGATTCCGAAAGTTTCAGTTACTTCGTCTTCACCGAAAATTGCTTTACAGGTATAGAGATTCGGGTGCTCTGTATCCCAGAGCTTTGCGTTTGGAACATCCAGCTGGAAGATGGCCTGGTATGCTGCTTCCTGATTATTTTTTTCCGCTTCCACCTGCGCCAATTCACTCTTCTGACCATTTTTTCCAGTCTGTACTGATTCATTTGGCTGCATGTTTTTATTATCTGATGATATTATTTTGTCATTGTTTACATTTCCTATTTTTGTACTTTCACCAATTACTCCAAGTACTTTAGAGCCCTCAAACTCAATCTTCAGGGAAACCTCTCCAGGCGAAGAAGTTTTCACAACGACCTCAATTCTCGCCGGATCATAGCTTAAAGTACGGATTTTCACGCCGTTTACCGGAATATGTTTTTCTTCCCCAACATACAGATAAGCCGGACGGTAAATACCGGTTCCTGAATACCAGCGGCTGTTTGGCTGGTCAGCATTGCGCGCAATGACTTTGATCTCATTCTCTTTTCCATACTGGAAAAAGCCCTCTGTATCCACATAAAAATTGGTATAACCATAAGGACGGTAAGCCGCCTTTTTCCCATTTATGTAAACTTCACCATTGTGGTAAATACCCTCAAATTCAATGAGGACTTTCTTACCTTTATACTCCTCTGGCACAAAGAAATTCTTGGTATATTCGTAATCCCCACCAATATACCATCCAATATTTCCCTCGCCGGTACTCTCCTGAGTACGCGGCTCACTCAACATGGCGTCATGTGGCAAAGTCACCGGATAAGCTTCCTCATCCCTGGTAAGACACCTGCACATCCAATCCTTGTTAAAATCAATTTTCTGCATACAGTAAACTGCTCCTTTCTGAAATCTCTGTCCTTAAACCAACTACCTTTTCGGCATTCTCGTTCTGTTGACAGTTTACTGCTTTTTCCTATCTCTGTGGAAGAATTAGCGTGAACAGTCCTTTTTTTTACGCTAATAACAGCCCACAGAACTTTATAAATCAAGTCTGTGAGCTGTCTTCTCTACCTTCAGCTCGTTCCCATCCCACACAATATGTACCTGTCCCTCAGCAACAGGCAATGTACAATCAAAGCTGTCGAAAAACTCAGTATGCGGTTCTACCACAAATTCTTTTCCGCCGACTCCAGTAAATTTCAGCCCCATGAAATACTTCGCCAGGAAATAGATCGGGCTTGCAGCCCAGGCATGGCAGAGACTTTTTCCAAAGCGGTCGCCGTACATATCGTACTGAGTTTCTACTGGTGCCTCCGGGTCAAACTCTTCCCAGAAGGTAACTGCACCGCGGTCCAGCATACCGCCCCAGTAATTGCGAATCTTATTTAGTACAAATTCCAGATTTCCGGTCTGGCAGAGCATATCCAGTTCAAAGAAGTTGAAATACGGAGTTGTAATTGCCGGAATTGCATCATTCTTAATTACATTTGCCAGAATTTTCTCCTGCTCTTCTTGTGTTGCAATGTGAAAAAGAATTGCAAAAATATTGGCATGACGGGTCACATTTCTCTTACCGGATTCAAAGGAATCAATAAATGCGCCTTTCTCCTGATCCCAGTATAATTTACGGATCTGCCCGATCAGTTTCTCATATTTCTCCATGTATTCCGGATTTTCTTCTCCAAGAGCCGCACTCACTTTCGCCATGGTCTGCCAGCATGCTGCGAACAGCATCTGCTCTGCACAAAGGGCACCAGTCTTATCCATGTCAGCCCAGTCAATGTAGATCCAGTCATTTTCACGACCTACAAGAAATCCGTTTTCATCCAGCTGACCCTCACAGAACTCCATAAGGGAGCACATTTTCGGATAAACCTGGCGGACAAATTCCAGGTCACCATATGCCTCATAATGATAAAGCACGCCCAGGATCCAGAACAGGGAATAGTCCATGATGGTATTGATATGTCTTGTCATAGGATCATTTCCACGTAGTGCTAAAAGAGTTCTCTGGTCAATATCAGGATCTGCCAGCAGATACTGATTTACAAAAAAGCTCTGGTAGGCGTCTCCAGACCAGATCCATTTGTCACGTTTCACCCCATCCAGGAAAAAGATACCGCTGCAAAGACGGAAGGTATGCTCCGCCACCTCCCAGATTTTATTTAGTTTCTCATCATTACACTTAAAGGAAGCGCGTTTCGGGAAATCTACATACTGATAGAATGCTGTGATTTCCACATCTTCGGCTTTGCAATTCGGAATGAATGCAAAACGGACTGCACAGCATGGGCATCGATTTGTAACCGGATTCGGCTGCCAGCTGTAGTAGCAGTGCTCAAGGTCAAGAGCTTCGTCCTCAGATTCACCGCAAAAAACCTCTAAATCCTCATCTTCGCTTGTACTGTCAACACAATTACTGCGTTTACTTTTCACATAAACCGCCGCCGTCAGTTCCGTCTCAAACTCTGCCAGCACGCCACCGTTTATCTCGCTGATTTTCACCGGCTTGCACTCTTTTTCTGTATATTCCCACACAGTAGGATTCTGTCCCGGCTTGGTAAAATACTTACACACTCCAACCGGCACTAATGGCTGGGAATAATCCTCTGCCTTCCATGTTTTATCAGAATGGATCACCTCACCCTGCACATAAGCGCAAGGAAATGCCTCCACACAGCCTGCATGAATAGAGATCCGCACCTTTCCAGGTGCTACTGTAATCTTCTTTCCAAATGGATATTTCTTCTCCCCATTCTCCCTGGTTACAAGCACATGACCAATCGCATTGGAAAATACAGTAAAACTGGTCTCCTGCTCCAATTCATAAGTCCGGCGGAAAGCCACACGGTTGCGGAAGCCCTCACTCTTCCAAAATGCCGGCCATCCAAAACCTCTCTCCACACGGCTGAAATTCTGCTTCATGGCATGATATAATTCAAAATCTCCCGGATACCAGATCCAAAATGTATTTTCCATTTCCGTTTTCCTCCCGTAAATTATTGCTGTTCACAATCTTTGAACAATAACCAATTCTCATTTCTTGTAAATCTACTCATAATTTAACTATAGTATAAAATGAATTTCTCCAGGAGTCCACAACATCCCACGTTTAAAAAGCTACAGATTACGCTTTCGTATCTGGTTACGGCTGGTGAATTAAACAAAGAAGGCGCAGCTTAAAAACAAACTTTTAAGTCGCACCTTTTTTGTTTACATCATTACATAAAAAATGAAAACCATATATTGCCAGAAACATGGGATTACCATAACCAGCGTCATCGATGGAACCCTTTTCAAATTCATGAATGCCGTGCATGTCAGCGCCAGTGACCACTGGTTTCATCTGAAAATATTGATTCCAATACCAGATTCGTCCACTGCTACCGATTCAAATAACAATAAAAAAACAGCAGGAGTTCATTCTAACAAACGAACGCCTGCTGTCTTCTTGTTAAAATTAATTTCTGTAATGCTTCTACCCAACAGTTCCTACAACACAAACCCAGTTGTATTCTTCCCCTGCGCCTGAATATCCAGACAGCAATCTGCCACATGCTCCTGATTCAGGTCTAGAGAATAATTCACTTTCATGGCAATTTGACCGTCACTTTCTTCCAATTCCAGATTCGTCGCTGAAATTCCCATTTCAAGAGTTCCGAATGGGGTGGTATAAAATGCCATATTACGCTTTCCCTGCTCGAAAACCATATGTGTATTTACCTGTCCTTTTTTTCGGATTTCCATTCCCCTGGAGGATATCTTGATATAATTTACAGTAGGATCTCCCTGCTCGTCCAGCATTTCTTCATAGCGAAGATAATGACTGCCGTTGCGGAAATAATACTCTCCCGGAACCACAATCTCGATGGGCTCATCACCTTCTGGTGTGTCCATCATATGTAAACCTTTTACGTGAATTAAAACTTCTTTTTCCATTGTTTTTCCATTTCTTTCTCTTTTTCAATATTTCTCAATATCAATCTTCTGCGTTTTCTCCACATCAAATGGCAGAATCGAATTGGCAAAGCCCTTGAATTTCTCTGCCAGATCGCTCACATAGAAACGATATGGGAAATCAGACTGTCCCTGTCCGGTGCTCTGCATATCCTGCTCTTTCAGAAGTCTGCCAAGCTCCAGTGCCGTCTCGTACGCCGGGTTCACCAAAGTAACCCCCTCTCCCATGATCTGTCCGATGGTAGAACGGAGCAGTGGATAATGGGTACAGCCAAGGATCAGTGTATCAATATCTTTTTCCTGTAGTTCCCTCAGATATCTGCTTGCAACTTCCACTGTCACCGGATCATGAGTCCAGCCTTCCTCTACCAACGGTACAAATAAGGGACATGGCTTTCCAATCACTGTAATCTCCGGATCGATCTTTTTCAGAACCTCCGCGTGGATTCCACTTCCAACAGTACCTTCTGTACCGATGATTCCCACCCGTTTATTTCTGGTAACCTGCGCAGCTACCTTGGCACCGGCTTCAATCACTCCAAGAATGGGAATGTCAAATTCTTCCTGAACTGCCTCCAGAGCAAACGCACTGGCTGTATTACAGGCCACCACAATCGCCTTCACCTTCTGCTCTTTCAGGAAACGGATTATCTGACGGGAATATCCTATAATAGTCTCTCTGGATTTGCTGCCATATGGAACTCTGGCAGTATCGCCGAAATACACGATTTTCTCTGCTGGAAGATTCCGCATGATCTCCCTTGCCACAGTAAGTCCGCCAATACCGGAATCAAACACACCAACAGGCGCATCTCTGTCTATTTTCATTTATCTATCTCCAAATTCATAGTCAAGCGATATTTGCAATCTGTATTTCATTTTAACACCAAAGGAGCGGCGGTGCAAGTGCTTGTACTACATCAAAGCGTTAAGTGTCCCCACGTTACGGTTCACTGGTAACATTCCGCGAAGTGTTTTTTGCGAACAGTAACGTCTCCACAATCCAGAAATGAAATCTTGGCTCTGCTTTCTGACCGTTCTCCGTCCTCGGTGCTTCCATAAAACAGAACTGGGGATAAATGGTTCCCCACCACGCAAGAAGGTTGGAAGTTTTATTAAAATTTTCACTGCATGGGCAAAGTAATACAGCTGTCAGAAGTGCTGCCGCTATATGATATTTGTTTTTTTTCAGACAAAGCATAAAAGTACCTCCCATATTTTTCTTAACAAAAGTATTCCCTGTCCCGGCCCGGAATAATCACATTTATTCCCACTGCTTATTGCTTTTCGCAACTTCCCTGGAGCGTGTCTGAAAAAGGCTTTCTGCAAGATGTGCGTCACAATTTGTGGGAGATTCGGCTAAAATTTCACTTCCAGTTCCTTTCCATAAATTTTCAGTTCTGGCAATTCAGACAAAGCACCACGTTCATAAAACTCATGATAAACCTCACGAAGCGTTACTGCCTGTCCCGGGCTTCCATTTGGATTATTTTCCAGCAGCCCAAGAAGATACTCTCCCAGAGAAACGTCCTGAGGGCTTACCCAGGCTACTGCTTCAGATGCCGCAGCACAGCGAAACACATAAACATTTTCACCTATAGTCGGCTCCTGCTTCAGATACTCAAGGACCTGCTCCCAACGCCCTCCATCTAACAAACTCTCGCCCAAAACCAGAATTTCCAGATGTCCCATATCCAGATATTTTTCCTGTGTCCGGCTGTATATATTTTCAATCTCACGGAAAGTTTCTCCCTGAATCGACGGAGCAGCATTCCCCTGGTCTTCCCCGTCTTTTTCCTGTCCTGTAGATTTTGGAAGATCCGGAATTCCGTAAGTCAGCAGATATTTCCCCTCTGTAATATCGGCTCCAAGTGCAAGCGGATACATGCGTTTCTCCGGTTCCACACCACCACAGCCGGCTAACAGAAACAATGCACTGACACACGCTACGGCAAGCTTCTTTTTCCACTTCTTTTTGCCTGTCATAAAAAACATAATCTGAAGCACCAGCATTCCGGGCACAAAAATATATTTCAAATATAATGGAAAACTATTCCGGATTCCCCATCTTTCAATATCCCACACAGCTCCGGCAAAAACCAGAATGGATATCCACAGCTTTCCAGTTCCCATATCTGCTTTTTCCACAATTAAATGACCATAATGCAGAAAACTTCCAATAGAAAATAAAAGGCTGTATAAAAGAAATCCCATCCAGAGGACATCAAATCTTGCCAATACATTCCCTGGAAGCTCCGCACCTGACAGAAGCGGCAAAATCGGACAGCTTTCATATTTCAGCCGCCCCCATCCAAATACAGAAGGAAGCAGCAATTCCGTCAGAATAAGCAAAATTCCCAGGGTAAAAACGGCAAGGCTTACAGTTTTCCCTGTATCTTTACTGTTTCCTACACAGTTCAGTGCAAAGGGAAGCAGCCCCAATCCGGAAAATGCACATATCACATCATATCCACTTTCCAGAATTTTTCTTCCTGAGAAAGAGGAATTCCATACCATTTCCTGAAAATACTCCCATTTTCCCTGTCCCACAGCCAGGACTAACATAAGCATAACCGCTGCAAGTACCACGCCTCCTGACACTTCTCCCATTCTGCCTCGCCTCTGAATCCCCTTTTGCGTGCCCAGACTGCAAACCAGCAATGTGATCAGACATAGCCATTTTTTTCCTATACCTGTTCCCAGACTAACTGCAACAATTTCTCCCAGAAGGTTCAAAAGAAATGCGGCTCCAAAAATACAGTATATAAGAAAAAACAACGCTGTCAGCCGTCCCCACACCACACCGGCTGTTTTGCAGGGCCTGGCAAAAGCATAACGAAGACGGATGAGGAAAATCACATAAAACAGCACAGCTGCAAGGGCTGCTGCAGTCCCTGCCAGCCCGCCAAGCCCCAGAGTTTTTCTGTTTCCGAAAAGGCACAATATTAATGGTGCAATAAACGCAATCACGATCTGCCTGTAGAGCTGCCGCTGGGAGATTCGATTATTTTCTGCAAATTTCATTTATTCCTGCTACCTATCCTTCCTGTTTTTATTGCGGATTTTTTGCAGTCTCACTCGCTCATTTTGTCTGACATATGAAGGACGCCTCCATCTCTTTTTAAATGGCACTCTCACAATTTTGTTTCCAGTCCCATTATCCATACTTTGTTTGACAAAGGGCGTCAGATATGGGACTCCAAAGCTGAGAAGTCCTGCCAGATGTGATACTGTCAGATATACTCCGATCACAATTCCAAAAATCCCCAGATATCCTCCCAAAAACAAAAAGAAGTATTTAAGCATCCGAAATGC
>NZ_JBCPGE010000002.1:0-56871 GCF_040914025.1 Ruminococcus sp. RTP21484sp1_RTP21281st1_A8_RTP21281_210402 | reverse complement strand
GCATTCCCCAGTGCTCCCGGAATCCGCACACCTGCCTCCCGAATCAGTTCAAAAGATAATTCCAGCAAAACAAGCTCCGCAATGCTGGAAAATGGTACACCTTCTCTTGCCTGGGCAAAGGACAGAAGCATGTTCGTGGGAAGAATCTGCGTATGAAACCGGATCACCGCAAGATAAAGCCCCGGCAGCAACGTAGCTGCTGCCATTGCCACATAGCGCAGTATTCGAAGAAACGATGCCATTTCAAATCGGTTATACCAGTCCTCACTACTTTCCATAAAACTGTGAAAAACACCTGGTAAAATAAGCGCTGACGGAGAATTATCACAAAGAAGCACTGCTTTTCCATTTAAAATTTCCTGCGCCGCCCGATCCGGTCTTTCCGTAGTCTGATACTGTGGAAATGGGGAAAACCAGGAATCCTCCGTCAGCTGTTCCAGCATTCCGCTGTCCAGAATTCCATCAATTCGAAACTCTCCAAGCCGCTCTTTCACCTGCTCCAGAAATTCCTCCTGCACCAGATCTTTCATGTACACCATCTGTACCAGTGTATGTGATCTCTCCCCAATATAAAATTCCACTACCTTTAATCTGGTATCCCGTAGCCGCTTCCGGATCAGTGCCGAATTTATTTTCACAGAATCAGAGAAGCCTTCCCTGGAACCTCGCAGAACCTTCTCCATCTCCACTTCTGTTACCCCCATGCTTGGATAACCGGCACTGGAAATTTTCATAGCCTGGTCAAATCCGTCCATAAAGAAAACCGCGTTTCCGGCAAGCAGCCCTGCAAACACCTGCTCCATGTCAGTCAGCTTCTTTACATCCGCAATTCCCAGACTGTTATACTCCACAAATTCCTGCATCTCCCCAGGCGAAATCTCCCAGAAATGCCCAACCATTTTTCCAATGGCAGAGTCCTCCAGCATCATATTGGAAGTCGCTACCTCAATATAGACCATCAGACAGTCAACCTTCCGCTCATCCCCCAGCCGCATCTTCCGGATCTGAATATCTCCACAATCTGTCAGACGTTCTCTTATATACCGTTCATTTTCTCGAATATCCTTTGAAATCATAACAATATTATCATTTTTATCCAACACTGCTCCTCTTTTCCATTTTCAGGCAACAAAAGAAAATCCTGCTTGCAGGATTCTCCGCCTGCGGCGGGTCGCTTCGAACGACATCTTTCATTTCGCCGCAGTGCGATCCTGCCCGGTAGGGCTTTTTGTGTATTAGAGCATTCCAACGGAATTTCCTATTACACAAAAAAAAGACACTGGTTATCTCTCCCAGTATCTCCCATAAAAACAATTATATTCATTTTCTCTCAACTTCCCAGAAGGAGGAACGCGGGCAGGATGTGCCCGCTCCGCTCCCAGAAAACCACTCAGTTTACTCTTCTGCCCGAATCGCCTGAATAATTCCCATCCGCTGATTTTCCAGATGTTCAAAAGACAGCTCCTGTGCCGCTTTCACGTCCCGTTCCTTAATCGCCCTGGTAATTTTCTCATGCTCTTTCACCAGACGGTTTCTGGACTCATCCTCTTTCAAATATTCTACACGATATCTGTAGATCTGCTCGCGAAGATTATTCAGAACCTGCATCAGTCTTTTATTATCCGCAGCTTCATAAATTACCTCATGGAAATTAACATCCGCCTCAGCCATCTTTACCAGGTCGCCTTCCGCCGTACTGGTCTGGAAAACCTCAGCCGCCTGCTCCAGCTTCCGGATATCCGCATCTGTCATATTAGCACAGGCCTTCTCAATGGCCATATTTTCCAGAGTGATCCTGACCTCCAGAACGTCATTCAGATCCTTCTCTGTAATATTGGCAACCTGGGCTCCACGTCTCGGGATCATCACAACCAGCCCTTCCAGTTCCAGCTTACGCATGGCCTCCCGGATAGGAGTTCTGCTCACCCCAAGCTTCTCCGCAAGGGCAATCTCCATAAGTCTTTCGCCCGGCTTCAGTTCTCCCTTCAGGATTGCCTGACGCAATGTGTTAAAAACGACCTCCCTAAGTGGAAGATACTCATCCATATGCACTGTAAAATCACTTGTCATTTGTATTTTCCTCCGCTAAAAAACATCTGTGGCAAAAACAGTCTTCGCAAGTCTGCTCTCCCTGAGAACAGCTGCTGCCCGATTCATTTTCTCCTTATCATCAAAAATGCCAAATACAGTAGGACCACTTCCGCTCATCATGGCCTTACGTGCTCCGTTGCTCTCCATCAGATCTTTGATTTCCTGGATCACAGGATATTTGCTGATAATTCCCGGTTCAAATACATTTCCCATTCTGGAAATCATTCCATCAAGATCACCATTTCTGACAGCTGTCACCATACCATCGATATCCGGATGAACCACAGCAGGATCGTCCAGTTTCAGGTTCTCATAAGCAGTCTTGGTTGAAACATTTACTCCTGGTTTTCCCACCAGAACATAGCAGTGAGGTACTCTGGGAAGTCTGGTCAGCTTCTCCCCGATTCCCTCTGCAAGAGCAGTTCCGCGCATCACACAATAAGGAACATCAGCTCCAACCTTCACAGCACGCTTCATCAGCTCTTCCTCAGAAAGTCCCAGTCCAAACAGGCGGTTCACTCCAACAAAAGCAGCTGCCGCATCAGAGCTTCCACCAGCCATGCCAGCTGCTACCGGGATAAACTTCTCCAGGTTCATGGTAAGCCCCTCTTTTATATCAAACTCATCCATTAACATTTTCGCCGCTTTATATACAAGATTCCGCTCGTCAGTAGGAACGTAAGGAATGTTCGTGGTAAGGACAATTCCCGGCTCCTTTTTTTTCTCAATTTCAAGCACGTCATACATCTGTATGGTCTGCATGATCATACGGACTTCGTGATATCCGTCATCACGTTTTCCAACCACGTCAAGTCCCAGATTTATCTTTGCAAGTGCACGTAAACGCATAATTTCCTCCGCTTGTAGCTGCCGCTCACATAAAACCTCTGGCAGGCTCTAAGAGCAACAGTTTCTTTGTACTTTGTATACAATTTTATTAATGCTTTTATTGTAAAATATTTTTGTATTTTTTTCAATACATTTATGCGAGGAAATTTCTCATTCTATATATATCGTTACTGTCCACAACGTGACCAGAGCATGTTTGAAAAGGTTTTCTCCAAATATATGCAGTAAACAGAAAGCAGCCTTACCCTTCCACCTTCTTCACCAACAGCAGCGGCATTCCAGGCACAACTCTGTCCTCTTCCAGTTCATTCAGCTCACAGATTTCCTCCACTGTAGTATAAAATCTTTTCGCAATATCCCACATAGAATCCCCATTTTTCATCACATACACCGTGATTCCCGGCATTGCCTGGATTTTCTCCATATCAAGGGGACGCTCCTCCACTTTACTTATGATCATCCGGTTTTCACACTGAAGCACCAGCACATTGAGACTGATCACAGCCTTCACTTCAATCTCATTGCTGTCGATCATAGACGTTGACAGCTGTTCCAGATCTGCCTGCAGAAAAAAGATACTGTCCTCGTTGATCCCGTTTGCCTCAATTATATGGGAAAAAGGGATCATTCCATCAACAGAATAGAATGGCATTTCATCATTTCCTGTAATATACAGAATTTTCATAAATACAATTCCATCAGCCTGGATTCCATTTTCTACAATTTTCGTTTTCTCAACCTTTACACGTCCCTGGCTGTGACAGATCTGCAGGATTTTCCCCTGGCTTTCCTTCAGTTCAATACGGTCAGATACACGGCATTTGGAGTCATTCCGTACCAGGAGGCTTTCCAGACACATCTCTTTTCCCTGAGGAATGCATTCTTTCAAAGGTGAGTACACATCCAGAATCAGGTCATGCTCTTCTTCGCGGTAAAGCTTCATGTCCAGTTCCAGCACCGTGTCTACACTCATTACCCGTTCTTCCCCATCGGAATCCGGTTTTACTTCAATGCTCTGATGCATAACGGAAAAGCCAATATTTGGAATCATCTCTCCCATACAACCAGTACACTCCACTTCCGTATTAAACGGAAGCACATACTCTGCCCACTGAAGCGGATTTTCTTCATCTTCTCCCGAATACAGGACAAAAACTGACAGCTCCCCTCTTGCCTTCACCACATTATCCTCTGGACGCAGATCCATTCCACGGACATCGATGGTATACCACAAAAGCTGTTCAATGTTCGGTTTATTGGACACCAAAGTCACTTCATCCTTAATCCGCATAGTGTCCTTTTTATGTACCATAAGACTCATTAAACGGACTTTCTTCCTTTTTACTGAAATTCCCTCCTCACTGATTTCCACCGGAAGCTGAATCCCTGCCATTTCATCTACCACTGCATAAAAGGTGACAATTGCTTTTATGTTTAGTTTTCGGGAATGAATCATGTGCACGCTGAGATCCTCAATCTCCCACTTCAGGCACATTTTATCCCCACTTGCAATCCCTTCCAGGTTCAAAGTCTCATCAAAAGGCAGTTTTGCCCCCAGACTGCTCACCTTCTGGTTTTCTTCCCCCACATAGAGAATATCCACGTTCAGGTTTCCGCTGATAAATGCCTTTCCTTCGCTAAGACGCACTTCATCCATGGAAACGTCACCCTTGTTCTGGATCAGTCGGCCCACATCCGGCTTTGCATCTGGTACATTATAATCTGTATCAAACGTTACCTGGCTGGCTGCACGGCTTTTTATCTGAAGCATCTGCACACTTTCTTTTCTTAATTCCACGATTTTCCACTCCTTTTTCACCAGACTGCTATATTGCATCATTTTCGCTTTTTTCAGTAAAGCGTTCAAAAATCACAGGTTCTTTTCGGTATTCCGTCTTCACCACGATGTAAGGATAGGAAGGCGGACTGATCGTTATTTTCTCGTCTGATGGCCCCAGCAGCATTGTCCGGAAAAAAACAGCCTGGGAAGTCCACCCCAGTTCTTCCACAGAAATACTGTAACCTCCGCTCATTTGCTCCCCGTATCCTTTTACAAGAAACAGGTCTTTTTCACATTGATAGGTCAGCTGAAATTCATTCTTCTTTTTCTCCTGTATCAGGGCAGCCAGTTCTGCCGGTATCTCTTCATTTTTTACAATGGAATACTCCAGAGGCTTCCGCGGCTCTTCCTCAATGCGGATAAAATTGCATCCACTGATCAAAAGCAGTGACCACAAAATTACTCCCAGAAGAACTGCTTTTGTTTTTTTCATTCTGCCACCTCAGATGTCTCGTTGCTGTTCATCTGATGCTCAGCCTTTAAACACAGCAAACAGCAATCTCCATTTATTTTATTGTATGAGGAATAAAAAAGATTTATTGCAAGAATTTTTCAAATTACATATAATAGACATAAACAATATGCCAAAACATGCTTCCTACGCATGAGGCACAGATCAAAGAAAGGAAAATCATATGATTCGTTTTATTTTATGCGTGATTGTAGTGGTTGGATTCCTGATTTTATCCATTCCCATTCTCTTTGTAGAATGGATCATCGGCAAATTCAATCCTATGGCAAAGGAAATCAGCTCTCTTCGGATCGTTCAGGCAGTATTTCGTTTTATCCTGTGGATATCCGGTGTGAAGCTGACTGTTATCGGAGAGGAAAATGTACCAACTGATGTGCCGGTTCTTTATATCGGAAATCACAGAAGCTTTTTTGATGTACCGATCACTTATCCACGCTGCCCCATCCGTACCGGCTATATCGCAAAAAAAGAGATGGAAAAGGTTCCTCTGCTTTCTACCTGGATGAAACGTCTTCACTGCCTGTTTCTTGACCGTAATGACCTGAAGCAGGGCCTGAAAACCATTCTCACTGCTATTGAGAAAGTGAAATCCGGCATTTCCATCTGCATTTTCCCAGAGGGTACACGAAACAAAAATGAAGATGAACTGGACATGCTTCCATTCCATGAGGGCAGCTTCAAAATTGCCGCAAAGACAAACTGTCCGATCATCCCGATGGCGATCAGCGGCTCCGCTGATATCTGGGAAAACCATTTTCCAAGAGTTAAGAAAACCCACGTTATCCTGGAATATGGCAAACCAATCTACATAGACCAGCTGGAAAAAGAGGACAAAAAACATCTGGGTGCTTATACACAGAATATCATTCATGAAATGCTGGTAAAAAATAAAGCGCAGTTATAATGCGTCAGCTTCCAACTGGCAGGACAGACCTTTACATAAAGAATTTAAGGCTGTCCTGCTTTTGGGTTCTGGAGCTTGTTTGAAAAATCATTCCCGCATTTTTATAACATCATTCTCACTAATCTCAAGAATATCTGCAATCTCCGCTGCAGTCATCCCTTTTTTCATCAATGACTGGGCTATTTCCCTATCACGCAGCTGTATTCCTTTCTGTATTCCTTTCTGTATTCCACACAACTCCCCAGCCTCAAACTCGGCTTCTCTCAGCTTTCGTTCTTCCTCTTCTTTATCATACTCAAATATACTCACTGCGATAACCTCCGCTCTTTTATTCTGAAGAAAATCTTTTAGAATTCCATTCTGAATGCACTCATCCACAGCTTTTTTCACAGCTGCTTCTAGTTCCATATATTGGGCATACTTACGTACCTTTGCTACATATACTGCATATTCTCTTAACGTCTGACACTGTTCCAGCAGTTCTCGGTTTCTTCCTTCATTAATGTTCAACGTTACCACTTTAAGCTCCAGTTTCGGCTCACCAGATAGGTTCTCATACGCTTCTGACAGACAATTTTCCCATCTTTCATCTGTCTTCTCTATACCGTTGTAGAATACAATAAAATTTGGTGCAGGGATTTTCTGCAGTGTCGATGAATACAGAGACTTCTTATTCACCAATTTCTGGTATTCTGCTGATATGTAAAAAAGATCCCTCAGGGGCATATTAGGTGTGTAGGTTGACTGATGTTCATACAGAAAAAGATTGGTGCCAATAATAAATGCCAGATCATTTTTCATTCCCATATAAATAGCATTCTCTAGTGTCACAATCTCCAGTTCTTCCGGATTCTCATATGATGTTCCGTTAATCGCATTATAAAGCGAAAGCAGATTTTTACGGTCGGAAAAAAGCATTCTGAATATTGTATCCTTGTAGTTTCTGTTTACCATAATCTGGTCCTCCTTTTCTTGCAGGAGTCAGAAAATACAGATTAACTCTTATTTGTTAACCAATCACGTTCAGAACTCCTGCTTTTTTCATTTTTAATGGGTTTAAAAGCATGAATTTCTGAAATGCAATTAGATAAATCAGATGGCTGACGTGCCATGAACTATATAAGAAATATGCTTTTTATCATAGTAACATTGTCCATGCTAATTTACAAGTACTTTATTTATCATAAGATTTCAGTTTTTTCTTTCTCCGGACTTCCTTCGGCGATTCCCCATAAGCTTCCTTAAATTTTCGCAAAAAACCTTTGTAATTGGTAATCCCGTTTTTATCCAGAAGAAATGTTATATTTTTATCTGTCTCCAGAAGATCTGTGTGGAAATGCTCCATGCGGATCTGATTTACATAAGCCAGGAAGGTCTGTCCTGTATATTTGCGAAAAAGACGACAGAAATGCTCTGGTGTAATGGACAAAAGCCCAGCAGCATCGGCAAGGGAAATTCTTTCCCCATAATGTTCCCGGACAAATTCCATGCACAGCTTCATCCTCTCCAAGTCTCGCAAAGTGCCGTGAGTGTTTTCTGTATCTTCCTCACTCCTGATTCCTTCTGTATAAAGAAAATAAAGTAAACGGTAAACAGCAGAAAGCACCAGAAGATGATAGCCTTCTTTTTTTCCTTCATAAAAGCCTGCAATTTTCCGAAATACGTCTCTCAACTGATCATACAAATCATCAGCCCGATTTGTAGACTTTCGATTCTCCCTCATCTCCACAAGTCCCTTTCGCTGCACATTCTCCAGTTGTTCTCCCTGAACACATGCGTCAGCTGATTTCGACCTTATAAGCTCCTGAAATTTCAGTCCCTTCCACTTTGCAGAAATTCTTTCCAGATGAACCGGCGGGATCTGTAAAAGATAATACCTGGCATCCTCATGCGTGTAGGTATAATGGATATCATTGGAATTTACCAGAAAAATATCCCCTTTTTCCAACTCATAACTCACATCATTAATAGATGCTGTAATCTCGCCGCAAAGCACATAAATAATTTCCAAATGCTCATGCCAGTGCGCCGGTAACAATTCATCCCAGGTATTTACATATGTAAAATGAATTTTCCCCAAATGATCATCCAGCACGTTTTCATATTCTGCTCTCATAGTATTCCTCACCTTCTTTTTTCACTCAAATTTCCCGACTTCCATAATACGCAACACTTATGCTGCAGGTTTAAAATCAAAATACAACATTTATGCTACAGGTTCAAAATCAAAATATACCATTTATTCTTTATGATAATATATAATATTTCATCTATAATATCAAGAAAGACCTATAAAAGAAGCAATAAACCATCTAGTACACCACCGCTTTTTCCAGTACAATAGCAATATCAAGGCAACTACACGAAAAAAACTTTCTAATTATAAATTTATCTACAGGAGGACATCCCACAATGAACAAATGGATCAGAGTTAAATTCCAGCCAAACCTTCCCCTTAAGGAAAGCGGCCGTGTTACCGCAAGCAAAGAACATATCCTTCTTTCCAAAGAAGCCGCCAAGGAAGGTATGGTTCTTTTAAAAAATGAGAAAAATCTGCTTCCTCTTGTTGAGGGCACACGCATCGCCCTTTTCGGCAAGGGCAGCTTCGACTATGTAAAAGGCGGCGGCGGAAGCGGTGATGTTATGGTTTCTTATGTACACAACCTTTACGACGGGCTGAAAATGCAGGAAGGCGCCGTTCAGATCTATGAGCCATTATCCGCATTTTACCGCACCGATATCCAACACCAGTATGAAAAGGGTGCCGCACCAGGAATGACGGTAGAGCCAGAGCTTTCCCCAGAACTTGCTGACGGCGCAAAAGCATTTGCTGACGTTGCAGTTGTTGTGATCAGCCGTTTCTCTGGCGAAGGCTGGGACCGTTCCAACATTGAATGCAACAACGAATTTAATCCATGGGATACAGAAACCACCATGCCGAAAATTTCCGGCGAAGTTTTCCCAGATGGTGACTTCTATCTCACTGCCCGTGAGAAAGCAATGCTTTCCATGGTAAAAGAGCGCTTCGATGATATCGTGGTAGTTCTCAACATCGGCGGAATCATGGATCTTTCCTGGGTAAAAAATGACGACCAGATTTCCTCCGCTCTTCTTGGATGGCAGGGTGGCATGGAAGGCGGGCTTGCCATGGCGGAGCTTCTCACCGGCAAAGGGAATCCATCCGGTAAGCTGGCCGACACTTTTGCTGCAGACGTAAATGATTATCCATCCACAGCCAACTTCCATGAGTCTTTTGATTATGTAAACTATACGGAAGATATTTATGTAGGCTACCGCTATTTTGAAACTCTTCCAGGGGCACAAAAAAAAGTAATCTATCCATTTGGATATGGACTTTCCTACACCACCTTTGGCCTGGACACCATCGCTATGTGGGAAACAGAGGATCAGATTTTCGCTGAGGTTCAGGTAACCAACACCGGTAACCTGGCTGGAAAAGAAGTTGTCCAGATTTATTTCGAAGCTCCACAGGGACTTCTGAAGAAACCAGCCCGCCAGCTTGCCGCTTTTGCAAAAACCCGTCTTCTTCAGCCAGGCGAGACACAGCAGATCCGCCTTTCCTTTGCAAAGGCTGACATGGCTTCCTACGATGACCTTGGAAAAATCAAGAAATCCGCATATATTCTGGAAAAAGGTACTTATAAGTTCTATATTGGAACTTCTGTGCGCGACACCAAGGAGAGCATCCTGACAATGGAACTGGCTGAAAATGTAATCACAAAGCAGCTGACAGCTCATCTTGTTCCAACCAGCCTGAAAGAGCGTATGCTCTCTGACGGCAGTTTTGAGGAGCTTCCACAGTCTGCATGCAACGACATGAACGAATGCGTATTTGAGAAAATGGAGCCGGGCACTGAGGAAGGTATTACCCCTGCAGTCCGCAGCTGTGCACGTGGCACACTTTTCGACAACTTTGGCAGAAAGCAGTTTATTGATGTGGCAGAAGGCAGACTTTCCCTGGATGATTTTATGGCACAGTTAAACGATGATGATTTGCTTCATCTTCTGGGAGGACAGCCAAACGTAGGTGTTTCCAATACCTTCGGCTTTGGAAATCTTCCGGATTACGGTGTTCCCTCCATTATGACAGCAGACGGGCCTGCCGGTCTTCGTATCAGCGGAGAATGCAGCATGAACACAACAGCATGGCCTTGTGCAACCCTTCTTGCATGCACCTGGAACCCGACACTTGTTCAGCAGGTGGGACAGGCTGGTGCCGAGGAAGTGAAGGAGAACAATCTTGCAGTATGGCTTACCCCTGCTGTGAATATCCACAGAAACCCACTTTGCGGAAGAAACTTCGAGTACTATTCCGAGGATCCGCTGATTGCCGGAAAGATGGGCGCAGCTATGGTAAAAGGTATCCAGTCCCAGCACATTGCAGCTTCTGTGAAGCATTTTGCAGCAAATAACAAAGAGACCAACAGAAAGCACAGCGATTCCCGTGTTTCCGAGCGTGCACTTCGCGAGATCTATCTGAAAGGTTTCGAGATCATTGTAAAAGAAGCACAGCCATGGACGATCATGTCCTCCTACAATGCAATCAATGGTCACCGCGCTTCTGAGAACCGTGAGCTTCTGGAAGATGTTCTCCGCGGCGAGTGGGGCTTCAAGGGAATGGTCACCACTGACTGGTGGACAAGAGCAGAGCATTACAAAGAAATCAAGGCCGGAAATGACGTAAAAATGGGAACTGGTTTCCCAGAACGTGTGAAAAAGGCCATGGAAATGGGACAGCTTGGCCGCCCGGAATTAGAGCACTGTGCAAGACGGGTGCTGGAACTGATTCTGAAGATTGACTGAAATTGAATTTTAGTTATAAAGAAACCCATGGCAATTTTATTTCTGTTGCCATGGGCTTCTTATTTAGGCTCTGGAGCGTGTTTGAAAATACAATCCGAATTATTAGTATTATGTTTTATACATTTTATTTTCTCTCTGACGGATACCTATGCAGCCAGGGCACCGACGAGGTAATCTTATGGAAATTTTCTCTTACAATTTCCTTCTTTTTCCCATTTTCCCCAAGAATCAACAGGCGATCTGCCATAGCCAGGGAATCCGATAAATTCAAAGATAAGATCACCACCGAAATCCCCTTATCCAGGAACTTTTCCAACATACTCCAGACAAACATCCTGTGAGCAAGATCAGCGCCGCAGAAAGGCTGAATACAAAACAGAATCTCCGGTTTCTGCAAAAATACTCTTGTATACACCAGCTGATACTTCTGCTTTTCACTCAGTTCCTCCACCGGCATTTCAAAAACATCTGTCCCTAATATGGGACTGTATTCATTCCGAATACTTTTCTGAAGACGTTTGTTGTGCCAGATTGAAGGAACTTTTTCTGCCAGACAAATACAGAGATTATTCATATAATCCAGTTTCGGAAAAATCATGGTTTTTGTAGTACGTTCCTGGATTACTGCAATCCTGCCATTTCCCGGAATCTCTGTCTGCTTCCCATTCAACAGGATTTCTCCACTTTCCGGTAAAATATCTCCGGTCAGAATCTTCCGTAGCTCCTCCATTCCCCTGGCATCCATAATCTGTACGGCCAGGCATTCTCCTTTATGCACATCAAAGGAAAAATTGCAGGCTGCATCCTCTCCGTAGCCCTTCCATTGAAAAACAACCGGTGCAGCCTGCTGCCCTTCCCTTTTTTCCGTATGATAACGGACCATGTCGTTATATTCCGTCATGTAAGTTACGGGCGGATCATTGAACAGCTCCTCTCTTTCCAGAATCTTCTGGATTCTTCCATTGGTAAACAGCGCACATCTGTCACAGATACTGGAAATCTCTTCCAGATGAGAACAGATATAAAGAAAAGAAAACCCTTTTTTCACATAACGACGGATAATTCCATGGAGCTTTTTCAACTCATCATCACTGACAAGGGCTCCAACTTCGTCCAGCACGATCAGATGATATCCCATAATCACAGCCCGGAGCAATTCTACAATGATCCGTTCAAAAGTAGAAAGCTTCTCCACATCTTTATTAAGGGGAATGTCCATTCCGATATCTTCTAAAAAAGGTTCCATCTGCCGGTTCAGGATCTTTGTGCGGATCACCCACTGGCGAAAGCCCGGACGCAGGACAAAAATATTATCTGCAATGTTCAGATTTCCTGCCAGAGAACTTTTCTCCTGGATAATGCTGATCCTGTTTGCTGCCTTGTAATTCTCTTTCCAGGTGTTTACCTTTTCCCCTCCATAATAAATATAACCGTCATAGAGGGGAAGATTCCGTTCCAGAAGCTTCAGAAGAGCTGTTTTTCCATGACTGTTAACAGGCATAAATCCCATAATCTCTCCCTGAAAAATCTGAAGATTGAAGTCCTCCAGCTTCACAACCTCATCCTCTTTATACGTCACACGCTCCATTCTGAGAACTT
Organism: Ruminococcus sp. RTP21484sp1_RTP21281st1_A8_RTP21281_210402; assembly: GCF_040914025.1. Classification (NCBI taxonomy): domain Bacteria; kingdom Bacillati; phylum Bacillota; class Clostridia; order Eubacteriales; family Oscillospiraceae; genus Ruminococcus; species Ruminococcus sp. RTP21484sp1_RTP21281st1_A8_RTP21281_210402. The sequence goes on along the minus strand of NZ_JBCPGE010000002.1, from coordinate 44,292 downwards.
CGTTTCTCATACCAACACGCTCCTGTTTTTCACCTGTCTGTCGTCAGTAAGTATAGGGATGGTGATCTCCACATCTGTTCCTTCTCCTGGTACAGAATAAACATGCATGCCATATTCATCCCCAAAGATCAAATGGATTCTGTTATTCACATTCACCAGAGCAATTCCGCCCTGTTTTTCTTCATTGTCGTGAATGGCCTTGGTTGACTTGCCCAGCTTCTGGTTCAGCTTTGCTAAAGTCATCTCGTCCATTCCCACCCCATCGTCTGAAATACGGATGAGCAGGCGATCCTTTGTACACTGAAAACGGATATAAAGATTTCCACCGCCAACCTTCAGCTCCACGCCATGGATAATGCTGTTTTCCAGAATCGGCTGCAACGTCAGTTTGGGGATTCTGCAGTTCATGATCTTTTCATACTCTGCAATATCATAATCAATATGAAGCTGCAGCCGGTCCCCGAAACGATATTTCTGAATTCCAAAATAAGTCTCACAGTTATCCAGTTCTTCCTCCACAGAAACCAGATTCTCCACCTTGGTAATGGTGTAACGGAAAAATCTTGCCAGGGCTTCTGTCATATCTGCAACGCTGTCCAGACCTGCAATAATAGCTTCTCCACGGATGCTTTCCAGTGTATTGTAAAGAAAGTGGGGATTGATCTGATTCTGCAAAGCCAGGTACTGAGCCTGTCTTTTGTTCAGATCCATATACTGGGGAGAACGCACAATGCGGTCTACCATTTTCATCTGCTTCTGGATGCTTGGAGTCAGGTTCAAGAGTTCCATATCTTCTTTTTCGGAAAAAATATAACCATCCAGAAAACGATCCGTCATTTTTTCACAGCGCATGTAAGGGCGGTGAATCCACAGCCAGAATACAATCGGAAACAAAATTGCAAATATTGTTATAATTATGGCCATCCACCAGGGTGTTTCGCCTTTATATGCCAATAACAGCTGAATTACCGCCAGAATAATAAAACTCCCGAAGACTACCGTTCCCAGGACAAGAGCCCGGTTGGATATGTATTTCAGTTTTTCTTTAAATTTCATTTTTGATTTATCCATACAATTTTCTATATGTAGAGGGTTTCACCCCTGCCGCTTTCTCAAAGGTATGTGTGAAATGTTTCGGATCGTTATATCCTACCCTCCTGCAGATTTCTGTTACTGGAAGATTGGATTCCCGAAGGAGTAGCTTGGCCTGTTCCATTCTCACGTTGATCAGATATTTTGCAAAACCTTCTCCTTCTGTCTTCTTGAATAAGGCACTGAAATAAGCAGTGCTAAGTCCCACTATCTCGCTGACTTCCTCTAAAGTCAGCGGATCACTGAAATGGTTCTGGATATATTCCTTTGCCTTGCGAACCGGGCGGATAGTATCAGTTTCATAGCGTTCAGCCTGCTCCTGGATATATTTTTTCTGGAAATCCCCAAGACAGGAAAAAATTTCCTCTATTTTTCCACATTTATCACACTGTTTACGGAATTCCTCCACAGTAGCAGTACGCTCTGGAATCCGAATACTTGCCGCAAAAATATCAGCTGCTGCATACACCAGTTCAAAAATCTCGCTGCCACGAATTTCTTTCGCCTTATTTACCGTATCCTGCAAATCCTCTACTGCTTCTGCTGCATTCTGAATGCTGGAAATTTCTACGGCATGAGTAATCTCACGAAGATACTTTTTCAGCAACTCGCTCTCCTGGATTTCTGAAGCTTTTCCCAGACAGTCAAGAACCCGTCCGTCCCCTTTTACCAGCCTTTCCTGGATCAGTTTTCGGGCTTCCTGCATAGAGTCAGCCAAATGCTCTGCCTCTTTGTATGCAGCTCCAACTGCCATGGAAAAGCTTACATGCTGAAACATATTTTTCTGGATTTCCATCTGGGTAAGGCTGCTCTTCATGCTCCGGCGGATGGATTCCTTCTCACTTTCCGGATAGTTAAGAATACCGTAGCAATAGTCATCACGAATCAGAAGAACTAATTCGCGGCTGTCTTTTTTCAGATTTCGTTCCAGGACCTCACGTACTTTTTCCATAAGGATTTCACTGGAAGTGGAGCTGATCTCTCGTGCGCCAGCCAGACCTGTTGTTCCATCCATTCTGCCGCCAGAAATGATCTTTCTTCCATAATCCACTTTTACACAAAACGCCTGGTACACTCCCTGTCTTGCTTTCAGATGATAAATGCTCGTCAATGTGTCCTGTGAAACCGGCATATCCGGCTGATCCAGCAGCCGGTCGATCAGATTTGCCCGTAAATGGTCATCATCCCTTTTCGCCTTATTTACAAGCTCCTGATGATTCAGTTCCGACTCCTTGCGCTCCCCGATCTTTTTCTGCAATTTCTGCAGGGTAGCAGTCAGTTCCCCCTTGTTTACCGGCTTCAGAAGATAATGTCCCACACCGTAACTGATAGCCTGCTGTGCATACTCGAAATGGGCGTAACCGCTGATTATGATTACTTCCAGAGCGGAATCCAGCTCCTTCACCCTTTTTACCAGCTCCAGGCCACTGCAGCCTGGCATGCGGATATCTGTGATCAGAATATCCGGCTGTGTCTGCCGTACCATTTCGCAGGCTTCCTCTCCGTTGTGGGCGATTCCCACCACCTTCATTCCCATAGAATCCCAGTCGATCAGTGCCTGGATCAGCTGGCAGATCCGCACCTCATCATCTGCAATTACTACCTTTAAAATCTCCATGTTCTCCGTCCCCATTACATGATTACTGTGAAGAAATTTCCCCATTTTTTTAGAAACTCTCTCCACTTTTTCTTACTTCTAATAATAATCCATTTCAGCATTTTAAGCAAGAAAACCGCCGGAAAAACCGACGGTTTCTTGCTCCTTATAATTACTGCCCCAGCCGTCATCATATCCATGACGTTCCATGAACAATATTCCTTTTATTTCAGATTATTTATCAGAATCCTTTGTGATCACAGATACACCTGTATCTGTAACTTCTCCGCCGAGTTCCTCGCCGTTGATTGCTTTTACAGCTGCTTTTACGCCTTCAGATCCCATAACATCTGGGTTCTGAGCCATTGTGCAAAGAAGATATCCGTCGTCGATCAGGTTCAGAATCGCGTCAGATTTATCAAAACCAACACCGATGATGTCAGCGTTTCCAGCTGCTTTGATGGCATTTCCGGCACCAGTTGTGGAGCCTTCATTACATCCGAAGATACCAACAACACCCTGTGTAATGTAGTTCTCTGCGATACTCTGGGATTTTGCAGCATCACCTTCGCCGTACTGGGTTTCCATGATCTCGAAGTCTGTGCCGTCAAATGCTGCGCGGAAGCCTTCCTCACGGTTTACGCAGGAATCAGTAGCTGCGTTTACATTAATGATACCGATTTTACCAGATGTAATACCAGCATCCTCAAGCGCCTTCTTCATCTCTTCTCCTGCTGTTGTTCCAGCTGCCTCATTGTCTGTGGAGAAAGTAGCTTCTGCCTCTACATTTGCAGGGGAATCAACATATACGATCTTAATTCCCTGATCTTTTGCTTCCTGAAGTGCGGAAGAAATAGCGTCTGGTCCGTTTGCAGCAACCATGATTGCATCATAACCGCCTGCTACTGCATTGTTTACACACTCGATCTGCTGAGCGTCATCTTTTGTATTCGGGGACATGAAGTCAACTGTTACACCAAGCTCTTTTGCTTCTTCCTGAGCGCCTTCGTTCAGGGTGATCCAGTGCTGGTCGATAGAGTCCATTGTGATCAGCGCAATTTTCTCATCGCCTGTAGCCTTAACATCATCTGATGCATAAACAGTAGCTGCTCCAAGGGAAGCGATCATAGATACTGCACATACCATAGCTAAAAGTTTTCTTTTCATTGTAAAAATCCTCCTAAAAATTATTTTTTATAACTACCCGCCTTCTCCATTTGCGGTTTAGTTTCATGAAATTATTTTACATCTCCCATATTCAGTTGTCGATTTCATTTTCCTGTGAAAAATACTGTTTTCTTGCGGTTATTTTTTTCTGTGTTTGCCAAACTGTCCGTTTCTTACAACTACATCCAGCAATACGGCTGCAACTACGATCACGCCGATTACAACTCGCTGGATACCAACTTGTGCACCGATCATGTTCAGACCATTTTCCAGAGTCTGCCAGACAGCTGCACCTGCGAAGGTTCCAAGAAGGATTCCAGTTCCTCCAAGTGGGGAAACGCCACCGATTACGCCGGCTGCTACGCCATACATCTCGTACATGTTTCCAGCTTCCATATTTCCCATACCAGCCTGTGCGCAAAGGATAAGACCAACTACACAGGAGCATACGGAGCTTACCAGATAAGTCTTTACTGTGGTGGAAACTACGTTTACACCAGAAAGCTTTGCCGCGTCCACGTTAGAACCGATTGCGTAAATATGACGGCCTGTACGTGTCTTGGATAAGATAAAGAAAAATATAACAAAAATAACAAGTGCGATCCAGAATGTGTTATAAATGCCAAGCGTTTTACCGTAATAAAAACAATTTTGGAATGCATCAGCCGTTTCTTTTCCAACACCTGTTGCAATGGCATCTGTATTTCTGTTTCCGTTTACCATGTAGGCAATTCCTCGTGCTACGAACATGGTTCCCAGAGTTGCAATAAATGGAGGGAGTTTAAATTTTCCAACCAGATATCCATTTACCACACCAACTACCAGACAGGCAATAAGTGCGATCACAATTGCAAGGAATGGTACCATTCCTGTTGTCATTAAGGTAGCTGCGATCATGGCGCTCATTCCGACCATGGATCCGATTGACAGGTCAATGTTTCCAGTGATCAGTACGTAACTTTGTGCAATACCGATCAACAGGTACTTGGACATGGAACGCAGCAGGTTCAACATATTCTGTCCTGAAAAAACCGCCGGGTTAATGATACCAAATGCGATATAAATAATGATCAGCCCCACGAATGCGGTAAGTGCTGCCCCCATTCCCCTGATTCCCAATAATTTCTTTAAAGGGCGTTGCTGTTTACTATTCATTTTTACTTCCTCCCTCAGTTTCCTTAATACTCTTGTTTTCAAAGGATGTTGCCATTGTAAGGATCTCGTCCTGGGTGGCTTCCCTTGCTGAAACCTCACCGGTGATACGTCCGTCACACATTACGATGATACGGTCTGCAATTCCCATGACCTCCGGCATTTCAGAGGATACAAACATAACTGCAATTCCCTGTTTTTTCAGCTCATTCATCAGATTGTAAATTTCTACCTTTGCGCCAACATCAATTCCTCTTGTGGGCTCATCAAAGATAACAACCCTTGAATCTCTTGCGAGCCATTTTCCAACAACTACTTTCTGCTGGTTTCCACCAGAAAGATTGCCGGAATCAATTTCCACATTCGGTGTTTTAATCTGGAGATCCTTCACTGCTTTTTCGCAAAGAGCATCTTCTTTTCCTGAGTTTATCACACCCATCTTATTGCATACAAGGTCAAGATTTGGCAGTGCCAGGTTCTGACGGATGCTCAGTTTCGTACAGAGACCGTCTTTTTTACGATCCTCAGGAGCAAGCACAACACCGTTTCGAATGGCATCCATTGGACAGTTGACTTCGATTTTTTTACCATCCACATAAAACTCTCCGCTGTCTTTCGGATCAACACCGAAGATGGCTCTTGTAGTCTCCGTTCTTCCGGCTCCCATCAGTCCCGCAAATCCTACGATCTCGCCTTCATATAAAGAGAAGTTGATATCTCGGACCATTTTTCCGGCATTGAGATTTTTCACTTCAAAAATCTTCTTGCCTTTCCTGCATTCCACTCTCGGGAATTTTTCTTTGATTTCACGGCCTACCATATTTTTGATAATGTAGTCCATGTCCATGTCTTTGAAATTACCGTCTGTTATGTATTGTCCATCTCGCATGATGGTAACTCTGTCCACGATATGGGACAGTTCTTCCAGTCTGTGTGAAATGTATACGATTCCTCTTCCTTCGTCCCTCAGCTTTCGGATGATACGGAAAAGATCATCAATTTCTTTTGCTGTCAGAGAGGATGTAGGCTCGTCCATGATCAGGATCCTTGCATCGATGGAAAGTGCTTTTGCAATTTCAACCATCTGCTGTTTGGATACTGGCAGATCTCCTACGATCTGATCCGGACTGATGTCGATTCGAAGATCGTCCAGAACCCTCTTGGCTTCTTTCCGCATCTTCGCATTATTTAAGGATAAACCACCTTTTACTTCTCTTCCAAGGAACATGTTCTCCGTTACTGTTAAGTGCCTGCACATGTTCAATTCCTGATGGATAATGGCTACTCCTGCTTCCTGGGCCTGCTTTGGTGTCAGGTCGTCATAGGATTTTCCGAAGATTTCCATCGTTCCTTCATCTCTGGTATATACACCGCTGAGGATTTTCATCAGGGTTGATTTTCCGGCTCCATTTTCCCCAAGCAGCGCCATGACTTCTCCAGAACGCAACTCAAACTTTACATGATCCAGGGCCTTTACGCCCGGGAAGCTTTTGCTGATATTGTTCATGGAGACAATGACCTCATTCATTCCATTCCCTCCTCATTTATTTGTTTTTGCTTTCCTTTGTTGATATTATCTTAACTCATACGATGGGGTTGGGATAGAGGGGGAGAGTTTGGGTTTATGGGGGTTTTTTTAATGTATGAAGTGTATGTGTGTAAAAAACAGGATCCTGTTTTCATGCAGGATCCTGTTTTTTGTGAATATGAATATGTGTAATACCTCCGATTATTTTCGGATGGAATCAACCAGTTTTCGTGCTTCTGCTGTCAGTTCTCTGATCTTGTCAAATTCTCCATTTTTTACAAGTTCTCCTTTTACCATCCAGCTTCCGCCGCAGCATATAATTTTGTCGAAAGAAAGATAATCTTCCAGATTTTTTGCATTGATACCGCCAGTGGGCATAAACTTAATTCCCACATAAGGTGCGGCCATAGCCTTGATCATGGAAACTCCGCCTGCTGGTTCTGCCGGGAAGAATTTTACCACCTTAAGGCCTCTTTTTACTGCCTGTGCAACCTCAGACGGTGTGATGCAGCCTGGGAAAACAGGAATTTCTTTTTCCAGACAGTAATCTACAATCTCCGGATCAAATCCAGGGCTTACAATAAACTTCGCACCAGCTGCTACAGCTGCATCCACCTGCTCTCTGGTAAGAACAGTTCCTGCTCCTACAAGCATCTCCGGAAATTGTTCTGTCATCAGACGGATTGATTCTTCAGCTGCCTCTGTACGGAAAGTTACCTCTGCACATGGAAGTCCACCTTCAACAAGTGCCTTGGCAAGGGGTACTGCATCTTTTGTATCTTCCAGCACAACTACCGGAACAACACCAAGCTTCTGAAACTTTTCTGCTATATCCATCATTTGAATTTCCTTTCGTTATCTTTTTATATCAAAATTCATTTCCATCACATGTCTGATCAGGGAAACATCATCTGTAATATTTCCGTCACCATGAATGGTATGCTTCACTGCACTGGCTGCAACACCAAAGTTCACAATATCCTCCGGTGTATATTCATTCATCAGTGCATAAATAATACCGCTTACAAATGCATCTCCACCTCCAACACGGTCAAGAATATGGAAGGTAAGCCGTTTGCTTTCATAAATCTTTCCGTTTAACCAGAGATAAGCCATAAGGCTGTTCTCGCTGCAGCTGTGTGCAAAACGCACATGTCTTGCAATGCATTTGATATTCGGATATCTCTCTACAAAAGCCTTGAAGACTTTTTCCTGCTGTTCACGGTCCGGCTGGAATGGAACACCATCCTTTACATCACCTGCGGTATGATCTTCTTCATTTTTCCAGATGTGGTAAGGCTCGATTCCAAAAAGAACATCTACGTATGGAAGACAGAGGGTACAGAAATCTCTTGCTTCCTCCCAGCTCCACAATGTACTTCTGAAATTTCCGTCAAAGCTGACTGTCATACCATTCTCTTTTGCTGTTTTCAGGCAGGTCAGGATCAGTTCACTGCAGCTTTTTCCAAGTGCAGGAGTGATACCGCTCAGATGAAGCCAGGTGTAACCTTCCAGAAGTTTCTTCACATCTGTTTTACTGAAGTCATATTCTGAAAAGGCACTGTGCTTTCTGTCATACACCACTTTACTTGGGCGGATTCCGTAACCCGTCTCCAGATAATAGGTTCCAAGCCGATGTGTCGGTGTCTCTTCTTCTGTTGAATAAACTACGCTGTCGCAATTTACGTCATTGCTTCGCAGCATACGTACAGCACTTTTTCCAAGACTGTTTCCCGGAACTACTGTAAAGAATGAGGCAGCTACTCCAAGATTTGCAAGGGAGAGGGCCACATTGGCCTCACTTCCCCCATATCTTGCCTCAAAAGATGTTGCTGTTCTGATTTTTTCATAATCTGGCGGAGTCAGGCGAAGCATGATCTCGCCGATGGTAATAAATTTATACTTCATAATCAATACTCCAGATAAGCTCCCTTCATTGGACTTGCAGCATGCTGGCTGAAAAGTCTCAGGACACCTTTTTTGTATTTCATTTCACGTGGTTTCCAGTTTTTACGTCTTTGGGCAAGAATCTGATCGATTTCTTCCATAGACTTGCGTTCTCCTGCGATTCCGATGATGTTCAGTTTTCTTTCCATAACATCGATTTCGATAAGGTCTCCTTCTTCCACAAGAGCGATCGGTCCTCCATCAACAGCCTCCGGACTGCAGTGTCCGATAACCGGGCCGGTAGATGCTCCTGAGAAACGTCCGTCTGTGATCAGGGCAATGCTCTTTCCAAGTTCCTTATCACTGCTGATTGCCTCAGAGGTATAGAACATTTCCGGCATTCCGCTTCCCTTTGGACCCTCGTAACGGATGAAAACTGCATCACCCTTCTGAACCTTATGCTTCAGAACTGCATCCAGACATTCTTCCTCGCTGTCAAATGGTCTTGCGCGGAGAACAGATTTAAACATTTCCTTCGGGCATGCAGTGTGTTTGATCACTGCGCCTTCCGGAGCAAGATTTCCACGGAGAACTGCAATACTTCCATCTGTTCCGATTGCTTTGTCATATGGACGGATGATGTCTTCCTTCGTAACATTTACGTTGTAACGTTTGTTAAATTCCTGAAGCCATTTATCACATTTTTCATAGAATCCGTTGTTCTTCAGTTCTTCCAGGTTTTCACCTAATGTCTTTCCGGTAACTGTCATGACATCCAGGTGAAGGTGATCTTTGATCTCCTCCATGATTGCCGGTACACCACCTGCATAGTAGAAGCACTCTGCTGGCCAGCGGCCTGCCGGACGTACATCCAGAAGATATCTTGCATTTCTGTGCAGCTTATCAAAGGTATCACCTGTGATCTCAATGCCAAACTCATGGGCAATTGCCGGAAGATGAAGCAGACAGTTGGTGCTTCCTGAAATTGCAGCATGAACAAGGATTGCGTTCTCAAAGCTGTCCATAGTCACAATGTCGGAAGGACGCATATTTTCCATCTGGGCAATTCTCACTGCCTGTCTTCCCGCTTCTCTTGCAAAGTCAAGAAGGTCAGGGCTGGTTGCAGGCATCAGGGCTGTGCCTGGAAGTGCAAGTCCAAGTGCCTCTGCCATAATCTGCATGGTAGATGCAGTTCCGATAAAGGAACATGCGCCACAGCTTGGGCATGCATTGCATTTTGCCCAGTCGAGCTTCTCTTCATCAATTTCGCCACGCTCAAATTTTGCGCTGTACATTCCAAGCTGCTCCAGGGTCAGCATTTCCGGTCCGGCATTCATGGTTCCACCTGGAACAAATACGGAAGGAATGTTTACTCTGGCAAGTCCCATCAGATTTCCAGGAACACCTTTGTCACAGCTTGAAAGGTATACACCTGCATCAAAAGGAGTTGCATTTGCATGGATTTCAATCATATTAGCGATCATCTCACGACTGGCCAGACTGTAGTTGATTCCATCTGTTCCCTGGCTTTCACCGTCGCAGATATCGGTACAGTTATAACGTGCTCCGAAACCGCCTTCTTCTGCGATTCCTTTGCGGACTTCTTCTACAAGGATATTCAGATGTCCGCTTCCCGGATGGCTGTCACCATAGGTGCTTTCAACCATAACCTGGACTTTTCCAAGATCTTCTTTTGTCCATCCTGTTCCAATACGCAGCGGATCAAGCTCCGGTGCAAGCTTTCTCATTTCCTGACTTTTTAACTGCATGATTTTTTCCTCCATTTTTATTCTCTGATAAGCTTTAAACTTTCCAGTGTTTTCCTGAGTTTCTCTTCGTCCTCTTCTTCTACTCCAAGTTCTACATCATCAAATGTTGGCAGACTGAACACACCCAGCATTGATTTCGCATCTACAATATATCTTCCACAGATCAGATCTACATTTTTCTCACATCCTGATGCAGCCTGCACCAGATGCTTGGCATCACACATATCTCTTAAATAAACCGGTATCTTTATCATTGCGTCCTGCCTCCTATGCAAAGATTGAAACAATAAAGCTTACAATAAGTGCCGTAACACCGATCAGTGTCTCCATGATCGTCCAGGATTTCAGGGTTGTCTTTTCGTCGATCTCAAGGAATGAAGTTACCAGCCAGAAGCCTGCATCATTCACATGGCTCAGTGCAGTTGCGCCGCCACAGATTACACAGCACATAGCAGCTCTGTAAAGCATGCTGGTACCCATTACAGCCGGCATGGTCGCCATGATTCCGGATGCCATTGTCATCGCTACAATGGAACTTCCTACAGAAGCTCTGACCAGAAGGGCAATGAGAAATGCGATCAGGATCAATGGAAGACCACTCTTCTCCAGCACCGGTCCGATAATATTTCCAAGGCCGGAATCCTGAAGCATCCACCGGATCACTCCACCGCTGGCAATGACCAGAAGAATCATACCTACCGGTCTGAGTGAATGATCCAGGATTTTCTTTAACTGGGCACCTGTAAATCCTCGTTTGATTCCAAGAAAGTACATAGATGCCAGCGTTGCAATGGTTAATGCAAGGAATGGTTTTCCTATGAATCCCAGAACATCCTTTACTCCTTCCGGAAGCGGCATATACTTGGATAACGTGCTGAGAAGAATCAGAACCAGTGGAATCAGTATCACCCCTAAGACCAGTCCAAAGGGCGGAAGGTCTTTTCCATCGTCTTTAATCTCTTCCACATTTGCCGGAAGCTCTGTGTAAATCTTATTGCCAACAAAGCTTCCCCAGAAAATTCCGGAAACCATCATACAGATCAGCGCTGTCGGAACTCCTACCATGATCATGGTTCCCAGATTCACGCCAAGTGCATTTGCCACAAGTACCGAGCCAGCAGACGGCGGAACAAAAGCATAGCCACTTGCCAGACCGGAAAGAAGGGGAATCGCATAATACAGGGTGGATTTTCTGGTCTGTTTCGCAACGCTGAACACCAATGGGATCAATACCACAACACCAGCTTCAAAAAATACGGTGGTGCCAATTACAAGTCCTGTAAGTCCAAGTGCCCAGCCGGCTTTTTTCTGGCCAAATTTACTGATCAATGTCTCTGCGATTCTCTGGGCTCCTCCGCTTACCTCCAGGATTCCGCCAAACATGGAACCAAGTCCTACCAGAAGCGCAATTCCCTGCAATGTCTTTCCAACACCTTTTTCTACTGTGTCCGAGATCATCGTAAGCGGCATTCCTGCTCCCGCTCCGATGATGATAGCGGAAATCATCATTGACAGAACCGGATGAAGCTTAAATTTGATGATCAGTACCAGCAGAATCACAATTCCCACCGCCGCCGCGATCATCAGTCTCATTGGATCTGCCGCAAAAGTTGTTTCTTCCATTTTTCCTTTTACCTCCTTGATTCATCTGATGTCTTACAATCTTTCAATGAATTCATCTGACCTTTTCTGTGGCTTTTACGTAATTTTCCCTTTAGTTGCTGTCTTTTTCCTTTGAATTCATCTGATGTATTTATAGTATATTCTATTCTCCAAAAACGCAATACGGAATTTTATCTAAATTTTTGTATTTATTTTTGTGCAATTTAGCATTTTGACATTGATTTCAAAAAACATTATCATAAGATACAGGAATTATCACATCAGAAATGGAGCAAATCATATGACGAATTTGTTATCAGAAGAAAAAAGTCTTCCTCAAAAAATATCAGAGGACATTATTACACTTATTTTAGAAGAAAACTTACAGCCAGGAGATAAATTACCGAATGAAACTATTCTCTCAGAACGTCTGAATGCAGGAAGAAGTTCTGTCCGGGAAGCCATGAAGCTTCTCGCATCCCGAAATATTGTTACGATCCGACAGGGTTCTGGTACCTATATTGCTTCTTCCCCCGGAATGGTGGATGACCCACTAGGCTTTACCTTTATCGGCAATAAGCAAAAGCTGATCAATGACCTTCTGGAAGTGCGCTTCCTCCTTGAGCCCCCTATTGCTGCAATGGCAGCCACACGTGCCGATAAAAAAGACATAAAAAAAATCACCGCGCTTTGCGATGAAGTAGAAGACTTATTAAAAAAACATGAAAACCATACACAAAAGGATATAGATTTTCATGCAGCCATTGCTTTGAGCAGCAAAAACGTTGTGGTTCCAAGACTGGTTCCTGTGATCAACAGCTCGATTCCTCTGTTTGTAGAGACCACCAGAGGTACACTGCTGGATGAGACCATAGAGACCCACCGTGAGATTGCGGATGCCATTGCCGCTCATGACCCGCTCCGCGCACAGGATGCCATGTATCTGCATCTGGTTTATAACCGTAAGCGGATTCAGATGATAAAAAAAGACTCTGAATAAATGCTATATTTTTATTGTTTTTATAACAATATTGATATTTTTATATTACGTGGAATCCATAAAAAGGGTATCATAAGATTTGGAACTTATACAATATCTCTTATGATACCCTATGACTTTTTTATAAAATTATGTATCTGTTTAATGAAGCCTTAAAAATTTCCTTTTTGCGACTTATTTCTTCAGCCCGGTAGTCACCTTACAATTTGTAACCTTCAGACTTCCTTCTGACGCAAATAAAGATAAGCTTTCTCCTGGTCTCTTGTATGCTCGTGCATTCAAAGCCACACCATCAACATAAATTGTCGCAATTGTATCGTCCACGATCATACGGATATTGTATTTCTTTCCAGGAATCAGATCAAGCGGTCTTTCCAGTCCGATGTTCTGATTTGCTGGCCATGGCCAGTTCGGTTTCTTCTCGAATACATAACGGTTCTCTGTAGTATTAAATACAAACTGGTAAGATTCTGCTTTGTCCTCGTCCTCATAAAATCTCACGCCAAATGTTCTTGTGCCTTCAGAAAATTCCACATCTGCTTCGAATTTGAAAATGTCACCGGTATTTCTTCCAACAACTACTTCTGAACTCTTAGTTGGTGTATCGATAACGAAATCATCCTTCTTTTCCTCTTTGTCAAAAGCATTCCATACTGTTTCCGGAATTCTTACACCAAGAGTACCATCCTCTTTCTGGTATACCTCATGCGCCATAAAGGTTCCTGCCCAGATGAAGTTTTCGTCATCATCATCTTTGTCTTTCGTTGCAACCCATCCAAACAGAATTCTCTGTCCATTCAGCTCAAAAGTACGTCCTGCATAATAAGCTCTGCCATCAAATGCATCATCCTTCGGTGCGATCCATGGACCATTCAGGCTCTTGCTCATACGGTAAACCATTTTGCTTCTGTCACTGTATTCAGTCACAATGTGATACCACCAGTCACCGATTTTAAACAGGTCTGGCATTTCATGCATGGTATAAAGATCCGGTGCCCAGAAATCGCCTTCAAACTTCCAGTTTTTCAGATCCTTGGATGTAAACTTAACAGTTCTTCCTGTCTGTCTTGTTTTCGGTCCCTGCAGTCTTGCTCCAAGAATCAGTAAGTACTGATCATTTTCTTCATCACGGATCACCCATGGATCTCTCCAGTCATCTGGATCATAGCCTTCCTGTGGGGTAAAGGTAAGAGCATCCTGAGTTTTGTGCCAGGTAACCAGATCATCACTATATGCATGCATCAGTACCTGAGACGGTTTTCCAAGAGCTGGATAATCACGGTTGTAACCAGTGTAGAAAATATGATACTGTCCTTCTGCTTCAAAAACGCTTCCTGCGAAAATAAACTGATCCTGCTCTTCGTCAGTTCCTCTTGGAATTGCCACACCACAGTCTTCGTAGTGAACAAAATCCGAGGTTGTTGCTAAATCCCAGCCAAATGGCTCTCCAAATGGTCCCGGTTTTCTGGTATCTCTCTGATGATATAAATAGAATTTATCCCCATGTCCGAATGGCATACAATCGCCGAACCAGGTTTCCGGAAACTGATAGTATAATTTCTGCATAATAATATATTCTCCTTTTCTTTACAGGCATATATCTGCCCTTAATCTGTAAATTTTATTTAAATACTCATCCCTTCACAGCACCGGCTGTCATACCTGCAAGCATCTTCTTGCTGCTGAAGAAATAGAAAATAAATACTGGAAGTACTGTAACTGTTATTGCCGCAAAGGTTGCGCCCCAGTCAGTCAGTCCCATACTTCCCACGAAGTCATTCAGACCCAGTGTAATTGTTTTCATATCTGTTGATCTTGTAAATGTATAAGCATTGATATATTCATTCCAGCAGAAAACAGCCTGCATGGTAGCTACGGTAATGATAGAGTTCAAGGACATTGGAACTACCATTTTGAAAAAGCAGCCCATTGGAGAACATCCGTCAATAATAGCTGCTTCCAGCATTTCCTCCGGGAAGAATTTGTTAAAGGAATAAAACAGCTGGATGGAATAGGACAATGAAAATGCAATCTGCGGTAAAATAATTGCCGGATATGTATTGATCAGTCCCATTTTATTAAAGATACTGAACAAGGGAATCAAGGCAACCTGCATAGGAAGCATTAATCCAAGCAGGAAATAGTTCAGGATTACTTTTCTTCCTTTGAATTTAATTTTACTAAGTGCAAATCCAGCCATCAGCGCAAATAAAAGTAATGGAACTAATACACCGATCAAAACGATAATACTGTTTTTAAAATAAGTCAGCATATGGCTCTTTGTAAAAACATTAATAAAGTTTGTTAATACCCACTTAGATGGAAGTGCATATGCCGGAAGCTTTCTGAAATCATCCAGGGATTTAAAGCTGGAGGTAAATACATAGAAGAAGGGGTACACCTGCATAATAACCAGGAGTAACGCAATGACCCATTTAATAATACCTGAAATGGAAACTTTTTTCTTTTTCATTCATCTTCCCCCTCTCCTGAAAATTTACGGAATAATAAACCAACTACCATACAAATGATTACGATCATAATGGCTACAGAACTTCCGTATCCATACTTCATACTGCTGAATGCCTGTTTATACATGTAAGTTGTCATAAGCTCAGAAGCATTTCCAGGTCCGCCATGTGTCAGCAGATATGAGAATTCAAAGGATCTTAAGGATCCATTTAATACCAGAAGACAGTTTGCAATGATAACCGGTTTGATGTATGGGATTTTTACATACAGATATTCCTGCCATACTGCTGCTCCGTCAATCAATGCTGCCTCACCCAGTTCATCCGGTACTCCGATCAGTGCTGCATAGAAAATAACCATATACAGACCGAGATATTTATAAGCCTCTACAAATGCTGTTACATACAAAGAAATCTGAGGATTTGATATCCACTCCATGAACTTAAATGAAGGATTCACAAATGATAAAATCTGATTTATGATTCCAATCGGTGTTACAGAAAACAGCTTTGTAAAAATCTGACAGATTGCAACAGATGAAATTACTACCGGAATGTAGTACAAGGTCTGTAAAGCAACTCTTCCTTTTTTGATTCTGGAAAGAAGGATTGCAAACAACAAACCTCCAAATACCTGAATTGCCACATTGATAATGGTATAAATAATCGTATGCCATACTGTAGAGCGGAACACCGTATCCTGGGTTAAAAGCTCCGCATAATTCTTAAATCCTACAAATACTTTCTCGCCTACACCACTCCAGTCAAAAAAGCTGTAATAGCCTGCCCATACAATGGACACAATAACAAATGCAGTATAGATAAGGAATGCAGGAAAAAGGAACATGAAAATTACTGATTTTTTTCCAAATGCTTTCTGCATAAGATTCCCTCCTCTTCTTTCTTTAAAAGAGACTGACGATTAATCCGCCAGTCTCATTCCTGCATGCTTAAAATTCTTTATTTAACAAAAGAATCACAGGTTTCAATAAATTCATCTGGTGTGGTAATTCCCTGTGCCAGTTTCTGCTGTTCATCAACGATTTTAGTCAGCACATCAGAATCAAGTTTATCATCCCAGGAAGTCCATGCTGTTTCTGCGTTCTCGAACATTGGCTGAGTGTCATAGTACAGCTGCGGAAGTCCTTCTGGAAGAGAATCTTCTTTAAATGGAGAGAATACATGTGCCTGAGTGTAGCAAGCGTCTGAGAAGTTCTCGCACATGTAGTCAAAGAATTCCTGCATTGTATCATCATATGTAGCCTTATTGAATCCTTCTGCAAATCCAGCATGAATCGGTACATTTGTAGACATATTGTCCATTCCTTCTGTATCCGGTACCGGGAAGAATCCAAGTTCTCCATTATCATACATTTCTTCTGCCAGGCTGATCTGTCCGGAACCAGTATAGAAGATTGCTCCTGTACCACCGAAGAACAGGTTGCATGCGGATGTGAAGTCTACACTTGCAAATCCAGGCTCAAAATATCCTTTTGTTCCAAGATCAGAAAGAAGATTTACTGCATATTTTGCAGACTCGTTCTCACTAAAGGAATCTGTTCCTGCCTGATATCCCTGGATAAATTCAGGACCTGTTACTCTCCATGGAGAGAAGGAAAGATATCTCATAAGCTGCCATGCATCAGAGCCACCTACGATTACCGGAATCTCACCCTGATCTGCGATTTTCTGGCAGTCCTCTTCAAACTCTTCCCAGGTTGTAGGAGCATCTGTGATTCCTGCTTTTTCAAAAATATCTTTTCTATACATAAAGTATTCGCAGTACAATCCCTGTGGGAACAAATATAAATTTCCATCATCTGCATCGGTAAGGAAATCACGAATTGCTCCGTTTAATTTATCTGCATATCCGTTTCTCTCTAACTCTGCACCTACATCAACCAGAGCATCAATATCCTTGCAGGCTGCAGAAAGTGTTCCATTCGGGCATCCAAAGATGTCTGGAAGTGTATCACTGTTGATGTACATCTGCAGCTTTGTGAAATAGTCCTGCATATCGTTTACAAGTTCAATTTCATAATCCAGGCCTTTCTCGTCACAGAAGTTTTTTAGAAGATAGTCAAAGGTCTGAAACTGCTCTGTTGATTCCGTTCCTTTTAACAGTGCAGTAATCTTGGTTCTCTCGCTGTCTGCTGAAGCTGTTAACGCCCCCATTCCTGTCATAAGACCAGCTGTCATAGCTGCTGTCAACGCCAGAGATACCATTTTTCTCATTTTTTTCATTTTTTTCATTTCATTTTCCTCCTTTTATTTTAGGTTTCCTCGCTTTTGATGATTTTATTTTACCTTCTGGTGCTTTTATAAACAATTGGAAATAAACGTAAAAATGGGAGATTTGTACACAGTTTCCTTTTGTGCACAAATCTCCCATTGCTTTTAGATATGTTTACGGAACTCATTAGGGGTAATGCCGTATCGCTTTTTAAACACCTTAATGTAATATCCGAAATCCTTATATCCTACCATTTCTGCTATTTCATATTGCTTATAGCGATCATCTGCTATCAGCTTCTCCACATGCTTAAAACGCACATCTGTCAGATATTCCAGAAAGCTTTTTCCTGCATATTTCTTCAGAAGCCGGCTGATATAGGTTCGGCTTACATGAAACTTTTCTGTAAGATCATCCATTGAAATATCTGTAGCAAAATTTTTCTCAATGTATGATAATATACTTTGAACCAGTTTCTGGTTTCGTTCATCTGAGCCTTCTGTATTCTGCTTGATCAAAGTCCCAAACAGATTAAACATACAGGTCAGAACTTCTTCTGTAGTTTCACATTGGGAAATACGCTTTACTCCATCCTGCAATACAGAAAAATTCCAGTTTTTATTGTGTATTTCACTGTCTACTGCACAGGTGTACGGAAACTTCATGCATCCGAACAGCAGATCCATTGCTGCAAATTTTACAGCCTCCCCATCCTCCGGTGCTTTGGCAAACAGCTGACGCAATTCATCTTCCGCTTTTTCGAAGCTCTCCTGAAACAGAGTCATCATAAAATGCATTCTTTCTCCCGGTGTAATTACAAAATCCTTCTGTTCTTCATATTGCAGGTCTTCATATTTCAGAATAATGTTCGCTCCAAGATAAATACACTGTCTGCAGGCCTTCTGGGCTTTTCGGTACTGGGCATTTGCCTGATACTCATCTTCTGAAATATCACTGATTCCAAAATTCATATATGCCTTCAGATACCGTTCCACTTCTTCCTGAATTTTTCCACAGGCCTGAAGTGCAAGATCCATACATTTCTGATTTTCTTCCTCTTTCGCAAACAAAAGTATGAAGTTATACTCAGCTGTAGCCGTATTATAATCACTCAACACCTGTATGTTGTAATTGTTGAAAATTTCCTCAAAAATATTAATACAGGCAAATTCTTCAATCCATTTGTCGCCTTCGTGAAGTTGTTTTTCCCCAACTACCTTTCTTCCAACACATACAATGTATTTTTCGATGGTCAGCTTAAGGGATTTCGCCTGCTCCTGCACCACACCTTTTCCCTGGATCCTTCCATAGAGAAGATTCCCTGCAAATTTAGATCTCAGCTCTGGTACAGACTGATTAAAATATTTCTGTAAATCCCGAACCTCCTGCTGTTCATCTTTTTTTGCATGTATCTCTTCTGCAAGCCGGGCTGCCATATTTTTTAATTCCTCATAGTCAATTGGCTTCAGCAGATATTCCTTCACGCCAATAGTGATTGCTTTTTGAGCATAGGCAAAGCTGTCGTAACCTGTCAGGATTACAATAACCGTATCCGGATACATCTCGTGAGCCCACTCCGCAAAATCCAGACCATCCATTCCGGGCATCCGAACATCTGTAAGAATCAGATCCGGCTTTATATGCTCCAGCTTTTCCAGTCCCTCCAGACCATTTTTCGCAGTAGCTGCTACCTGATATCCATAATCAGACCAGGGAAAAGAACACAAGCCATCCAGAATAATATACTCATCATCCAATATCATTACCTGAAGTTCCATTTTCCATAATCTCCTTCGCTTTTTTCAAAGGAATTTCCAGCACTACCAGAGTTCCCTTCTCCTGTTCCGATGTGATCGTCATTTTTGCTTTTCCGTGATATACATATTCCAGACGTTTCTGCACTGCATAAATGCCCAGATTCGTATGTGTTCTTTCTGCCTTATGTTCCGGCTCTTCCTCCATGTTCATAAGGGTTTTCAGCTTTTCTGCAGATATTCCCACACCGTCATCCTTTACTTTGAATACTGCTATACCATCCTGAACTTCTCCTGAAATATAGAGGAAGCAGTCCCAGGTGGCATTTTCAACTCCATGAACGACCGCATTTTCAACCAGCGTCTGTATTACCATCTTAGGAATTTCCAGTTCGTTCAGTTCCTCGTCTACCTCAATATACGAAGTAAATTTATCTCCATATCTTGTTTCCTGAATAAAAAGATAGTCTTCAATGTATTTCAATTCTTCTTTCACACGTACCATGCTTCGTTTATTACTAATACTTGCCCGCATAAGATTGCTGATTGCAGTTACCATCCGGCAGATATTTTCTTCCCCTTTTTTTCTAGCCATCCAGTTAATGGTATCCAGTACATTGTAAAGAAAATGCGGATTGATCTGTGCCTGCAATGCTTGAAATTCTATATCTTTATTTACCATTTCCATCTCGACGATCTGCTTCAGCAGCTTTTCAATCTTCTCAATCGTCTGATTGAAAACAGAATTCATCGCTCCGATTTCATCTGTTCGTTCTTCCGGGAGGCGCACTGAGAAATCTCCTTTGGCAAATTTTTTCATGGCATTACTGGTTCGTTCAATAGGTCTTGTAATTCCACGCGCCATAATATTTGCAAGAAATACACATAGCAGAATGCTGATTCCGATTAACAACACAGTGGTTTTTTCCAGTTCCCTAGCCGTTTTCTGCAAAAAGCTGGTAGGAATCATTCCCACAACCGTAAGTCCTGTATCTGAGCTTGTCTGGTAAACGAGATTGTAAGCTTTCCCGTCCAGATTAAGCCGAAGGTTTCCGGAATTTCCATTAATCTGATCCACCCATTTCTGATCCTTCAAATCTTTATTTTCACCGACACTTTCCAGCAGAATGTTGTTATCCTGATCCAGTAAAAATATATGAGCAAACAGGGACTCCTGTGCTGTAAGCGTCATTTTCTTCAGATAGCTGATTTTTATAGAAGCCCGCAAAACTCCAAGAGGTTCCATAGTCAATACATCTTTTATCTGTTTAGCCATATAAATCAGATTTTCGTCCGCTGCATTATAGTAAACACAACGTCCATTTGCATTTTCTGCCATTGTGCAGGAAATTTCGGAGCTTTCTTCATTGATTCCTCTGTCATTGGAAAGAAGATGGTTTGCACCATTATATCCGTACAGCTGAATATCATTCATATATATGCTCGTATATCCCTGCAGCAGCAGACGTCTGATCTGACCTGCCCTTGAATAATAAGAATAAAGCTCGGAACCGTCAGATTTATATGGTTCATCTGATTCCAGTTCTGCCTGTACAATACTATTATTCGCGATATACTCAAATGAATTTTCCACCATATCGAAATAATGATCCAGATTAACAGACAGCTCATTAATCACTCCTGCCGATTGTTTCACAGTCTGCTCTGTTACAATTTCAGATGCAGACATAAACTGGAAAAAGCTGGTTGCCAAAAGCACAACCAACGTAATGCCTAGTGTACAATACAGATATTTTCTCTGAATTGAAAGATTCAGAAACCATTTTTTTAACTTTTTCATTTTTCCATCCACCTTATAAAAGCCGGTACATTGTTTCAGGCAATGTACCGGCTTCCTGTTATAAATATCCTTTATAAGTACTGACTGAATTCAACCTTCTCTTTGTTCGGTCCTTCAATAGTGAAAAACTTTACTCCATTTTCCCAGAATGGTAAAAAATGAATACTGTCCTGTGTGGTATTCAAACCAGCCTGGTTAATGTACTGATAAATTTCTTCTATATCCTTAACATCGAGTGCAACATGATCAATTGCACCAACCCGAAGGACTGCTGCATGATTCTCATATGTTTCTACAACCAGAGTTCCAAGCTTCAGAAATACAACCTTCTCGTCCGCCTCTTCATTAACTGTTTCAAAAGCTGTTTCAAAACCCAGTTTATGGTAAAAATCTACAGTTTTATCAATATCATTTGTTGGAATTCCAATATGCTGGACACCTGTTGAATAGTTTTTCAAATCCATTTTCGTTTCCCCCTTAAACTCTGTTAAAAAATATGTTTTGTCCAATAGCTTTTTAACAATATACGCACAAGTTTTCTTGTTTGTCAAGATTTACGCTTGTTCAAAATCCAAAATCCTCATAATCCTCTGGCAGAAATCTGTGATAAATGAAATGGAATCCCTCATCCTTAAAGCAGTAATAATAGGTATCATCTGCCTTATCCAGGAAACGGATATAGAAATCAAATTCTCCATTGTCCATTTCCTGACTTTCTGTTTTTTCCCAGTAAGAAGTAAACAGGTCAAGTAATTTCACCTTTGTGCAGTCATGCTTCTGAACCAGTTCGATGAGCACTTTGATAAATTCATTCTCTTTCATATTCTCATGCACATAAACGCTTCCAGGCTCCGGAATATAAAAACAGAATCTGTCCCCTTTATGAGACACCGCCACATTTCCCAGCTTGGAAGTCAGCTCTTCCGGCAGATTCTGCAGACGAGCCAACATTTCTTCTGCACTGTCCTGCACAGAAAAAAAATGATTTAGGGAAGATAGCGGATAATATAAGTGAATCTTCTCTTCCTTAAAGCCAAGCTTAGCCTGTTCTTCCTTTATTACATCTATTAAACTATTTTCCAGCTTCTTAAATCCAGTCATAAGTTCTCCTACTTCCACTAAAAAGCGGCCTTACATCCCATTCTTTCAGCTGAATGCTTCCGCTGCTTTTTCAATCAATTGACAATTTTCTTCTATTATGAGTGTTTTCTTTGCTTTTTTATAACAAAAATCACAATTATATAATGTTTCGTTTCAGTCTTTCATATTCTACCATACTTCCAGGTTCGCCGCAACTTACTTTTTCACTTTATAAACCACATACTCATGACTGAAATGATACCCCAGTTTCTCTGCCAGTCCTACTGACATTTTGTTGGCTGCATCCCAGTTTGGATAAAGCCCGCGTTTGTCACACTCCAGAAACAGCCGCGCCGCTCCGATATATGCAAGACCTTTTCTCCGGTAGTCCTCACGGGTTACTACCTCAATTTCAATTCCACCATGACATCCAAGATTCTCGTCACTTCTTCTGCCATAACCAGAATAAGAGGAAATTCCGGCGACTACTTCCCCGCCCGTTAAAATGCAAACACCAAGTCCATACTCTTTGTATTGACTATAGCTTTCGTAGTTTGCTGTCAAATCCTTACTCCACTGTGTATCTCTGCAAATTTCAAAAAGCTCCTGATCGATCAGTCTCATCTCATACTCTCCTGGCAAACTCTGTGCTACCTTCTGAAGCTGCTTTAAATCAAAGATTCCAGGTTCCTTTTTGATTGCATAACGGATCGCTTTCTCTGCCTTCTCCCCGTAACATTCCACAATCATCTGTGCCCAGTCATCATTTTGCGGAACCAGAATCACTTCCTCTGATGCACTGTTTGTCAAAGCTCCGGAAATGATCTCTGATTTTGGTTTTCCACTCAGGAAGCAGAAATCCCCAAGCATAACAACACCACTCTCCGGTTTTTCCAGAGAATCCACATAGATTTTTCCCATCACTCCCTGCAATGCGGACCAGACTACACTATCCTGCCAGCCTGCAAAAAGAGCAGTGGCTCTGCCCGTTTCTTTTAATTCATAAATCATATTCATCCCCCTTACGTAAATCAGGCGAGAGACCTTTGCCCCTCGCCATCCTTGCTTAATTCATTTATCCAAACAGACTTGTCGGTGACAGCACCATATATGAAAGTCAAAGTCAGCTGTTCCACGCCTGCGAAACGCTTTAGAACGTATTTGAAAAATGCTCTACGGTTCTATATATTTATCATTTGAAAAAGTGTACCCATTCTTATATTTCACCGTTAAATAGAATGTCTCTTTTCCATCTGTAACCTTTACAAAACAAACATTATTATCATCAAATTTGTCGGTAATGTCAATACTCTGATTGTGAAAATAAACCCATACGCTTCCATCATCTTTATATTCTACATCCGGGGAATTAATTTCTTCCATAAGTTCTTCCGCTGTAAGGGCGCGCTGAGTTCCGTCAGCATCAATAGATACTCCACCGCCACCGGTTTGATGAAGTGTGCCATCCTCATTATAGTATTCCATGGTATAAGTACCGTCATTGGAAACATCTAAGGTCGCCTGTGTCTGATCACCATGAAGCCAGATCTGAACCGTGCGCTGGATACCTCCAACATTCGCTGCATATGCAGTACCGGTTCCTCCAAGGATAATACAGCCTGCAAGCACTGCGGCTGCAGTTTTCATTTTTGTTCTTTTCTGTAATTTTGCCATGTTTTCAACCTCCTGTAATGAGCCCTTTGAAGTCTGCAATACGGAAAAAGCTTTTTTATATTTTTCACCATTCGTCATTTTCCCATTCCTCCTTTAAAGAATCCTTAAGCAAGGCTCTTCCCCTGGAAAGCCGAACCTTTACATTGCTTTCTGAAAGCTTCAGGATTTCGGCGATTTCCCTGACGAGATAATCTTCGTAATAAAACAAGTGAATCACAATGCGGTACTTGCCCGGAAGCTTCATTACCTCTTCAAACAAATCTCTTGACTGGGAATCTGGAAAAGAAAGGGTTTCCATATAATCCTCCAGAGAGCATTTATTTTTCTTCCAGAAAGTCCTGTTTATATTTTTCGCCTTATTGATAACCACACGAAGGAGCCATGCCCGGATGTGCTGCTCATTTTCAAATTCTTTTCTGCTGGTGTAATACTGAACAAACGTCTCTTGAACAGCATCCTCCGCATCCATCTGATTCTGACAGATATTAAACGCTGCGGTAAAAAGATTGTTCTGGTAGAGCTGGATCAGCTGTTGAACTGGTTGTCTCATGAGAACTCCTCTGGCTGCTGATCAGTCTGAAACAGTCTGAACAGCAGCGGTCTGTTTTTTTCTTGTGTCGGGTACCTTCACTAATTATACAAATAAAGAGGGGGAAAGGTTACAAAAAATTTTAACTTTTCACATCCAATGAATTATGCTAAAATACAGCCAAAACATACTTTAAGGGGGCTTTTTCATGGAATTTCAGACACTTATTGAGAACAGAAGATCTGTGCGTAAGTACAGTTCCCATACAAACGTTACCAAAGAGCAGATCCAGCAGCTTGTACAGGCCGCTTTGGAAGCACCATCATGGAAAAATACGGAAACAGGTCGTTATTACTGTGTTTTATCAGAGGACATGAGTCAGAAGCTTCGTAAGAAATGCCTGTGTTACGCGAATAACGATGTAAAAACTGAGCATGCAGCTTTGATTGTCACTACCTTCGTACATAACCGTGCCGGTTTCCAGACAGACGGCACTCCTGATAATGAGATTGGAAATGGATGGGGCTGTTACGACCTTGGTCTTCAGAACGAAAACCTGATTCTGAAAGCCACAGAGCTTGGTCTTTCCACTCTGATCATGGGACTTCGGGATGGGGACAAAATTCGTGAAATGCTTTCTATTCCGGAAAGTGAAACCATTGTTTCCGTTATTGCTGTGGGAAAAGCCGATGAGGAGCCCAGCCGTCCGAGACGCAGAGAGTTGGAGGATGTTCTGAAGTTCTTTTAAAACGTGTTTGAAAAGGCTTTCTGCAAGATGTGAGTTACAATTTGTGGGAACAATTTTGAGGGCACGCTATAGTACAAAAATAACTTGACATTAAAGCAATCACAAGAATAATATGAAGATAAATAAAAATCAGAAATGAGGAACTTTATGGAAAAATCAACTGTATATTTCACTGACTTCCGCTGTAAAGTCGGCACAAGCCAGCTGGACAAGCTGAAAAAACTGTGCATTGCAGCCGGAATCAAAAACATTGATATGGATGGTAAATTCGTGGCCATCAAAATGCATTTCGGAGAACTTGGAAATCTTGCTTTCCTGCGCCCCAATTATGCAAAAGTAGTAGCCGATCTTTGTAAGGAGCTTGGAGGAATGCCGTTTCTTACTGACTGTAACACCCTTTATCCGGGAAGCCGCAAAAATGCTCTGGAGCACATGGATTGTGCGAATCTGAATGGCTTTAACACCATCACTACAGGCTGTCAGATCATTATCGGTGACGGACTTCGCGGTACCGATGACGTGGAGGTTCCTGTAGAAAATGCAGAATACTGTCCTACTGCCAGAATCGGCCGTGCTGTAATGGACGCTGACATATTCATCAGTCTTACTCATTTCAAGGGACATGAAGCCACCGGTTTCGGCGGCGCAATCAAGAATATTGGTATGGGCTGCGGAAGCCGTGCCGGAAAAATGGCTCAGCACAATAGTGGTAAACCAGTTATCGAAACAGACCTTTGCCGCGGCTGCAAACGTTGCGCAAAGGAATGCGGAAGTGACGCTATTACATATCCTGAGAAAAAAGCGGTCATTGATTATGATAAATGCAAGGGCTGCGGCCGTTGTATCGGTGCCTGCAGCTTTGATGCAATTCACAACCCGCACAGCAATTCCAATGAGCTTCTCTGCCGTAAGATGACAGAGTATGCACAGGCAGTCTGTCATGGACGCCCATGCTTCCATATTGCTCTGGTTCAGGACATCAGCCCGAACTGTGACTGCCACGGCGAAAATGATGCTCCGATTCTTCCGGATATTGGAATGTTCGCAAGCTTCGATCCCATTGCTCTTGATCAGGCCTGCGTAGATGCATGTCTTGCTGCGGAGCCAATCCGCAACAGCCAGCTTGGTGACAACCTTGCGAAACCAGAATGGCATTGCCACCACAACCACTTTATGGATTCCAATCCGAATGTAGAGTGGGAAGCAACTCTGGATCATGGACAGAAGATTGGACTTGGAACAAGAAGCTATGAACTGAAGAGAATTTAATTAATAAACAGCTGCCACATTATCAAAACACTTTGAACAATGCGGCAGCCGTTTAACTTTAACCTTTTTTTGCCAGATACCTTTTAATCAAAAAGGAGCAGAAATATGGAAATGTATAAATGCCATTTTCTATTCCCACATTGCTGTCAGCCAGTTTTATTCCCCACTTAATATCGCTGTAACTTTCATTATCAATCAGTTTTCTTAAAGATTTTGAGCGATTTTTATTTGCCTTTACTTCAACCGGAACCAGTTCATCTTTTGTCCTGACAAAAAAATCTTCTTCCAAAGTTGCATTTTCTTTTTTGTAATAATATAATCGTGAACTACTCGGTAACTGAGTTACCAGAGCATCTGAAATCTGGCGGGATACCGCCTTTTTTCAGGGTGCGTCCATGACACCAATACTGCTTGCCTTTCGGCTATACAGCTACTTTTATTATTTCTGGATTTTTTAGTCCGGTTACGGACAGTTCCTTCTGCTTTCCGGATACGGAAAGATATTTCCGCAGGATATTAAATGCTCCTACTGCATCGGCATTATATCTTACTCCGTTGGTTATATATATGCCCCGTTCTTTTCGGTTTGATGCTTCTGCATATCTTTTTGATACTTCTGGTGCTAACGGACTGCACTGGCTGGTATAGTTTTCTTCCCGTTTTATCAATTGTATTCCATACAGTTTCAGCTTATATTCCAGCATGATATACAGCTTGTTATATGGCAGTTCGTGTAACTTCTGGTTGGTCTTATGCCCCATATCATTTTCTTTGCGGATGTTTCGGATGTCTCCCACAACCACACAGCGGATGTCTTCTTTTCTGCAGTATTCTGCAATCCATCTGGTCACTTTATGAAGATAATCCTTCACTGCATTCTGCTTTTTCCTGTAAAGCCTCTGGATATGTTTCGATGATCTTGGATATTTTATCCCTCTTTCCGACTGCTGTGCATACCATACAGACTGTACTCTGGCAATCTCTTTATGAAAATATCTTTCCAACGAAAGATATTTCCTTCCCAGGATAAAAGTCCGGCCATTTCCGGAATCATAACAGGTCATCAGATTATGAAGCCCAAGATCAACAGATAAATAATGTCCATTCTGAGAAAGCTGTTCCGGCTCTTCAATCTCATAGATAACAATAAGGTCACATGTTCCATTTTCCGGCGGATAGATCCGCAGCTGTTTTATATGATCCATGTCCCTGAAAATCTTATTTTCAAGATATAGAAATTTTTCATGGATCCCGTATGTTTCTTCCATATAGCTTTTCAGATCTTTTGGCAGCGACAGACGCAATTGATCTGAACCTTTCTCATGCCGGATCCCCATCTGCATGTATGTAACCGGGATATTGTCCTGTTTAAAACGGGGCGGATTTGGAGCTTTGATTCCTCCGGTCTTTTTCAGGACATAAAAAGATTTCCATGCCTTGTCCAGCTGCTTGCAGGTCTCCTGCGCTGTCTGTGACGGAAGCTGTTTATACCACAGATTTTCTTTATGTGCTTTTTTCTGATAATACCAGTCAGGATACTTTTCCAGTCCCAGTTCTTTATAATGATGGCGTTCATAGTTGCAGACATTCCAGAGTTTGGAAGCTGCATAACACATATGTCCTATAATGTTGGAATATTCCGGCCGGATTTTTACAGATGTCCTGTGTGACAGCAGCATTCCTCTTTCCCCCTTCCAGCAGCTATGCAGATAAAAATTTACCCTTCACCTTGATTTAATACGATTTGCTCTGATGTTCAATATAACGGCGGATATTTTCTTCAGATACAGACCCGATTGTTTCCACATAATAGGAATGATTCCATAGCTCTCCCTTCCACAGCTGGTTTCTTATTTCCGGAAAACGTTCGAATAATTTTCTGCCGGTGATCCCTTTCAGATACTTGACAATTGCTGTTATAGACAGCTTTGGTGGAGCTGATACAAAGCAATGGACATGGGCTCCTTCACCACATTCAAATAAATGAACAGTAAAGCCCTTATCCTCAGCAATCTGCTGCACCAGTTCCTGAAGGTATTCCTCAATATCTGGGGTTAATATCTTCCGTCGGTATTTCACCGACCATACCATATGGTAGTTAATATTACATACACAAGTTCTATAATGTATTAGATTTTCTTTCATACATATAGTATAACATAATGAATTGAAACATGCAATGAAAACCGAACATATTTTCGACTTGTTGTATGCCGGTTACGGCATTAATATCAAAGAGCTTAATATCAAAGAGTAAAGAGATTATTATATTATTTCAATGTGCAGATATGCACAATTCTACGCTTTCATCTCGGTAATTGAATTGCCGAGGATTCCCGCTTATCGTCCTAAAATACATAGTCTCACCCCTTCAAGAAAAGTCATCACGTTTTATAAGCTTTTATTCGCAATTTTCTCACGTTTTTCATTACTATCTTAACACAAAAATCACGTTTTATGTGCATTAAATTATTTAGACCTATATCCGCTTTCCTTACAACCACAATCAGACCAGGCAGAAAGCCGCCAGCATATAAACCAACACACGGACCAAACAAATCACGCTACTGGTGTTCCAAACAAATACTGGTAACACAAAAAGTTCCGGTAACCGATGTCTTTCCACCGTTTACCGGGACTTTTTATGGTTTCTTTTTAAGCTTCTTCCACGATTTTCACACCCCATGCAGGCATTTGGAGAGCGGTGCCATTTTCTACGGCGGTGTTTTCTAACAGCTCTATGCCATTTTTATAATCATAAGGCATTTCCAGTTCCATACCAGAATAATTCAAGAAATAACAAACAGTTTTTCCCAGATCATTCAAACCTTTTCGCACAATAATTGGGTAGTGGTATTCTGGGATTTCTACGTCTGCTTCCGGGAGCACGGCTTTATAAACGGACTTCAGGGTTTCCTCGTCTGTCATGCAGCCGATGTATACGGCCTGGCCTTTTCCGTAGTGGTTTCGGGTGATAGCGGCGTAATCTTTCCAATTATAGTGCTCGTAAGATGCCAGCACTTCTGCTCCTTCCGAAACCAGAAGCTCCATAAATACATTCGCAGCTGGGTGTGCATTGCCTTTCTGATCTGTTTTTTTCAGAATAACTTCCCCTGTTAAGCCCACATTTTTCGGGAAAGTGAACTGATCGTAATGGACTCCGAAGCAGTTGCTCAGAATATGCGGCTGCACCTCATGGCTTACCTTCACATTTTCATTTGCAAAAGCAGTTTTAAAGGATGCAATCAGGGTTCCGCCATTTTCCACATACTGATTTAACCGTATGAGAAGCTCATCAGGTGCCGCATAAAGGGCTGGTACTATAATTGCTTTATATTGATCCAGATTCTCGGACTCTGGCCAGATGAAATCGCATTCTATGTTCATGTGATACAGAGTATCGTACATCCAACGCATAACGTCATTATAATAGATACTCTTAGCATCCGCGCCGGGTGCCTGTTCCTGGATTCGGAACCAGTTCAGAGCAGTAAGTGCTTCATTGCTGACCAGTACTGCCACTTCATTTTTCTTCTTCAGGTTAACCAGATGTTTTCCAAGGCGGGCAAACTCGTTACCAATTATGCAGGCTTCCCTGTAAGTGGCATTCTCCTGAAAATCATGACTAAGAATTCCCTTCCAGTAGGTTTCACAGGCATTGTGAATGGAATGCCAGTGCCAGTACATCACACTATTCGCTCCCGATGCCAGGTGACTGTATGCCTGTAATCTCAGCTGTCCTTTATATGGTGTCCATCCAGGAAATCCCTGTGCTTCGGTTTCAATTACCAGATAGTTATCCTGTTTCAGGGAGCGGATCAGATCTCCGCCGAATGCAATTTCTACGCCAGTGAGGTCGTCCTGTGTAGGATGGTAAATATCGGTTCCTGCAATTGTCAGGCACTGGGACGCATGCAGATGGTTTACATAAGGCTGAATGCCATAGGAATATCCACGCCACTCAAAATCCAGATTATGGGTTACAAACTGGTCTTCTCTTCTATATTCATTTACAATATCAGCCTGCCAGCCGAGGAATTTGTCCACCAGAGTTCTCTGGAATTTCTCAAATTCTGCGCCAAGGCTTCCGTTGATGGTTCCGCGCACATCTGGAAAATCCTCCCAGGCGTTGATTCGATTGCTCCAGTAATCCAGGCCAAATTCGTAATTCAGGGCATCCAGATCATCATGGAATTTTTCACGAATATATTTCACAAACTGCTCCTGCACATTTTTGCCCGCAGTTCCATAATATTTCGTCTCATTATCCAGCTGGAAACCGATGACGCACTTTCTATGTGCTGTACGCTTCATCAGTTCTCGTATTACGCGCTCCGCATAGAAAAGATACACCGGATGGGTAATATCCATAATCTGACGGGCACCGTAAATACCTCTTCCCTTTACTGTCTCAGCCAAAACATCCGGATGCGCCTTCACCATCCAGGTAGGCACAGCATAGGTAGGCGTACCGATAATCACATTGATTCCTGCCTCTTCCATGGCATCCATTACTCTTTCCACATGGGAAAAATCAAATACTCCTGGCTGCGGCTCGCAGGTGCTCCAGGTAGACTCGGCAATTCGAACGGTATTGATTCCCGCTTTTTTCATCATTTCCACATCTTTATCCAGGCGGTCATACGGCATATACTCATCATAATATGCTGCTCCGTAAAGAAGTTCTTTCATATTCATCCTCCATTGTTTTTTATGGTATTATATCTTAGCTTGTAACTTATCTCAAATATAGTATAATTGTTACAAATAATCAATTTCATTTTCGATTTCGTCTATACAAATAAACTCAGAAATGGAGTACCTGATATGAAAAATATTTTTTCTGCCAGTTCCAGCACTGTCGATCTTTTTTCCTGGTCAGTGCGGCACTGGAAACAGTTACTGGCGGCAATTGTAATACTAAGCGCGATTGCCTTTGCCGGACATAAGCTTTATCTTTTTTATCCTTACCTGAATCTGCCCCATGTAACTACTGCCGATCTGGACGCCCTTGATCTGGATGGTTACGACAAGGTGATGTTTGTGGCACACCCAGATGATGATCTGCTCTGGGGAGGACGGCATTTGATTGAGGAGAAGTATCTGGTAGTATGTATGACCCGTGGAAATGATCCGGTTCGAAGCGCAGAATTTAAATCCGTAATGAAAGCTACCGGGGACAAATATCTGATTCTTTCCTACCCTGACAAAATCGGAAAAGATCGCAGCAGCTGGAACTACTGGAAAAAAGATATGGAAGCAGATATTGCCACAGTCCTGAACTACAAAGACTGGAAACAGGTTGCCACTCACAACGCAGACGGCGAGTACGGCCATCACCACCACCAGATGACTCACCAGCTTGTAAAAAAAGCCTATAAAGAGACAGACTGCAATGCTGATTTCTATTCTTTTGGAAAGTATTATGTAAATGATAAGGTTCCCTACGACCTTGAAGAAATGCCGAAAGACCTCTACATCCAGAAGCGCAAACTAGCCAAACTCTACACCAGTCAGCGGACTACCGTAAGGAAAATGTATCATATGCTGGCCTATGAGTACTGGCAGGAAATAGCAATAGAAAAATAATGTATAACACCAACGGGCAGGCAACTCAACTAAGAGCTGCTGCCCGTTCCTGATTTATTCCTGCTCAATCAGCACTTTCTTTCCCCAAAATGCAAATCCCAAATGTCTGATATTTTCTTTTCGAATTCCCCGTGCCATAAGCTCCGCATCATAATTTCTTTCCGCAATCTGCTGCAAAGCATTCTGTGCGGTTTCCTCCAAATCCTTTTCACGCTTTGCTTTATGCACTTTAAATTCTATTACATATGCTCTTTTATTTTTCTCCAGGGGCTCCATCATAATATCGTACCGTCCCAGACCGCTTTCCCGGTTAGAGGTAATTCTGTATTTATCTGCAAGGTCAACCATCAGCCCCAGTACAAAACCATGGTAAAACCGCTCCGGTTCCTCCTGCTCTTCTGCCTTTTTTCCAGTATCAAAAAAGCTGAAAGTCTGCATCGCAACCTGATTCATATACTGATTCATGTAATCCAGGTCATCTGACAATAATGCTTTAATAAAATCGTTGTACCTTACGGACACATTACCAAACCATCCCTGAATCATGCGGCGAAACATGTTCTGTACTTCAAAATTAGTCAGAGAAAGAATATAGTTTCCACCAGCGCCATCTTTTGAAGCTTTATTTACCTTCAAATATCCACATGCCAGCAACAGACTCCACACAGCCGCACTGTTATTTTCCAGCTGCTCAAAAATGATTTCTTCATCAATGGCAGTTTCTATGGTCTTTCCCTCCAGCAAATCTTCCATAGCAATTTTGATATCTGAAGTACCGCCTTGAATCAGCTTATCAATCAACGAATTGGAGCTGGTATTAACCCAATAGCTGTCAAATTTCCCAGTATCCAGATATTTCGTAATAGACCAGGGATTGTAAATATCACTCTTATTTCCAAAGCAAAAACCATCGTACCATTTTTTCACATTATCCGCCTGATCCTGGAGTCCAAACAGCTGCAGGGCATTTCTCACTTCTTCCTCCGTAAAACCAAAAGAGGTGCTGTATTTATTTGAGGTGGTTGTCACTATTTCCAGATTATTAAGATCGGAAAAAATAGATTCCTTGCTGACCCGTGTGATTCCAGTTAGCAATCCACGTTCCATATATGGATTGGTTTTAAACGTATAATTAAACAGACTGCTCATAAAAGAGGTCAGTTCATTCCAGTACCCTTTCACATAAGCTTCCTGCAGCGGCGTATCATATTCATCCAGCAGAATCAACACTTTTTTCCCATAATACAGACTCATACAAAGAGATAATCTCCGAAGCGCCATAGCTGCAATGGTATTGGACATTTCACCATTCACATAGTCAAAATAGGCCTTTTCCTTCTCATTCAGTGCATCACTCTGGCGCAGATAATCATACTTCGCGTATAGATCCAGGATGGTCTGCACGATTCCTTCGCGCACATCGGAATAAGTATCGCCTTTCACAGAAGCGAAACTAAGAAAAATCACCGGATATTTGCCGTGAAGTTCCCGGTACTTCTCTTCTTTCCAAATCTCAAGCCCTGTAAAAAGATTCTCCTCCGCCTTGGATTGAATTGAGAAAAAATTCTCCACCATACTCATGTTCAAGGTTTTGCCAAAGCGTCTGGGGCGGGTGATCAACGTAACTGTATCCTGATTTTCCCACCATTCTTTGATAAACGCTGTCTTATCAATATAAAAATTATGATTCTCCCGAATGGATCTGAAATCCTGATTTCCAATGGATACGATTGGTTTCATAACAGCCTCTGACCTCCTTATCCGCATTTTTCCCACACTGATATGTATATATTCATTATGGCACACTTGAATGGTAAACTCAATCTGAAAAAAATTCATATTTACTGTAGCGGAAAAAAGCTGCATCCACACCAACCTTTTCAGGTTCTGGCATGAACACAGCCTTTATTATGTCTTATAATCTTTTTCGCAAAATAAATTTGCCCTTATTTATTTCTCAGCAGCCTCGCTCTTGGTTACAGTAACCTTATCCAGATGCCAGATATCATCTACATACTCCTGGATGGTTCTGTCAGAGGAGAATTTGCCACTGCATGCAGTGTTCAGAAGTGCCATCTTCGCCCACTTCTTCTCATCCTTATAAGCTGCCTCCACTCTCTTCTGAGCCTCAGCATAGGATCTGAAGTCTCCGAGAATGAAATACTGGTCTGCTCTGGAGCAGTTCTTAGTGTTCAGAAGAGAATCATAGATATCTCTGAACAGCTCTGTATCGCTGGAGAAGGTTCCATTGATCAGCTGCATCAGTACCTGACGGATCTCAGCATCTGTGTTGTAGATAAAGTCTGGATCGTATCCGCCATGGTTCTCATAATTAATGATCTGGTCAGCGCTCATACCGAAGATGAATGCGTTCTCCTGACCAACTTCCTCAACGATCTCTACGTTTGCACCGTCCATGGTTCCAAGTGTAGGAGCACCGTTCAGCATGAACTTCATGTTACCTGTACCGGAAGCCTCTTTACTTGCAGTAGAAATCTGCTCGGAAACATCTGCTGCTGCAAAAATCATCTCAGCATTAGATACTCTGTAGTTCTCGATAAATACAACTTTGATCTTGCCGCCAATTGATGGATCGTTGTTTACAACATCTGCTACGCAGTTGATCAGTTTGATGATCTTTTTCGCACGCTCATATGCTGCAGAAGCTTTTGCGCCAAAGATGAAGGTTCTTGGATAGAATTCCATCTCCGGATGTAATTTAATCTGGTTGTACAGATAGATTACATGAAGGATATTGAGAAGCTGTCTCTTATACTCATGAAGTCTCTTAACCTGTACATCGAAAATGGAGTGAGGATCAACTTCAACACCATTGTGCTCCAGAATATATTTCGCAAGACGCTGTTTGTTCTGGAATTTAATGTTCATAAACTCCTGAAGAGCCTTCTCATCGTCAGCATATACCTTCAGCTTGCTGATCTGGGAAAGATCTGTGATCCAGTCTGGTCCAATATGGTCTGTGATCCATGCAGCAAGATTCTGGTTTCCGTGAAGAAGGAAACGTCTCTGAGTGATACCGTTGGTTTTGTTATTAAATTTCTCTGGCATCATCTCATAGAAATCTTTTAACTCCTGATTCTTCAGGATTTCTGTATGAAGTCTTGCAACACCATTTACAGAGAAGCCTGCAACGATTGCAAGGTGAGCCATCTTAACCTGTCCGTCATAGATGATTGCCATCTTTTTGATTTTCTCATAGTTTCCAGGATATCTGTTCTGTACTTCAATGATGAAACGACGGTTGATCTCTTCGATGATCTGATATACACGTGGAAGAAGTCTGGAAAACAGCTCGATCGGCCATTTCTCAAGAGCTTCAGCCATAATGGTATGGTTGGTGTAAGCAACACATTTGGTAGTTACAGCCCATGCATCATCCCAGCCAAGACCTTCCTGATCCATAAGAAGACGCATAAGCTCTGCAACTGCCATAGTCGGATGAGTATCGTTCATCTGGAATACGACTTTCTCGTGGAGCTTCTTAATATCATTATGTGTTTTCTTATATTTCTCGATTGCAGCCTGAATACTTGCAGATACGAAGAAGTACTGCTGTTTCAGACGAAGCTCTTTACCGGACATTTTATTGTCGTTCGGATAGAGAACATTTACGATATCCTTTGCAAGGTTCTCCTGCTCAACGGCTTTCTTATAATCACCTTTGTCAAAGGAATCAAATCCAAACTCTTCGATAGCAGCTGCATCCCAGATACGAAGTGTATTTACTACATTGTTCTCGTATCCAACGATCGGCATATCGTATGGAATAGCCTTTACAGCCTGATATCCTTCATGGATGAATTTGTTCTGGCCGGTTGCCTGGTCATATTCAACTCTTACATATCCGCCGAAATGTACCTCTTTTGCATACTCCGGACGACGAAGCTCAAATGGATAGCCTTCCTCAAGCCATGCATCCGGAACCTCAACCTGGAATCCATCTCTGATTTCCTGTTTGAACATACCATAACGGTAACGGATTCCGCAGCCATATGCGCTGTATCCAAGTGTTGCAAGGGAATCAAGGAAACATGCAGCAAGTCTTCCCAGACCACCATTTCCAAGTGCCGGATCCGGCTCCTGATCCTCAAGTGCATTGATGTCGATTCCAAGCTCTTCAAGAGCTTCTTTCACTTCACCGTATGCGCCAAGGTTTAAAAGGTTGTTTCCAAGGGCACGTCCCATAAGAAACTCCATGGACATATAATATACGATCTTCGGATCCTGCTTTTCATAAGCATTCTGTGTATCAAGCCAGTTATCGATGATTACATCCTTCACTGTGTAGCTTACTGCCTGGAAGAGCTGCTCCTGAGTTGCCTCTTCAAGCTTTCTGCGGTAAAGAAACTTAACGTTGTCTTTTACACTTTTCTTGAAAGTCTCTTTGTCAAACTGTTTGTCAATCATTTTGTCCCTCCTGTAATGTATGATTCAAGCGAGCCTGTTTTCTCATAAAAACACAGCTGCTGGAGTCTCAATCTTATTCGGTTGTACTGCAAACTGTCATTATAGCCGGGGCAAAAGCCCCGACTATGATACCTGCGGATTATTTCGTGCGTTGCACTCCCACAATCCTACCTGGTATTTTATAATTTTGTAACACCAAGAGTTACATGCTCTTTATTAATATTCCACTCTTTTACATAACCATTTGTCTCGCCATAAACGACTTTCTCAGCCAGAACTTCAGATTTGATCTCAGCCTCGTTTGCCTTCATGGTCTCGATAATCTTGTCATTATCTTTTACAGAAACACGGATCTTATCCATAACCTCGAAGCCAGCCTCTTTACGCATGGTCTGTACTTTACTGATGATCTCGCGGACAAATCCCTCTTCGATCAGCTCAGGTGTCAGGTTGGTATCCAGAACAACTGCAGTCTCGCCTTCAGACTCTGTTACATAACCTTCTGTCTGCGCAGTCTCGATGAGCAGGTCTTCCTCTGTAAGCTCAACCTTGTTTCCATCAATATCAAGTACAAGTACACCGTTTGCTTTCAGGTCGCTCATGGCCTTGCTGCCGTTGATTTCTGCAAGTGTAGTACGGATTCCGCCAAGAAGCTTGCCATATTTCGGTCCAACTGTACGAAGCTGTGGTTTGAAGCTGTAGGAAATGAAGGATTCCACATCGTCTGCAAATTTCACTTCTTTTACATTCAGCTCGTCTGCAATAATGTCTGTGAAATATTTATCCATCACCTTCGGAGCTTTTACATACATGGTTCCGATTGGCTGACGGTTCTTGATGTTTGCTGTGTTACGGCATGCACGGCCAAGAACAACGACATCCAGAACTTCTTCCATGTTTTCTTCCAGATCTTTATTGATCCACTCTTCCTTTACTTCTGGGAAGTCGCAGAGATGAATACTCTCCGGAGCTGTTTTGTCCAGAGATCTTACAAGATTCTGGTAAATATCCTCTGTCATGAACGGGATCATCGGAGCTGCAGCCTTGGCAACTGTTACCAGTGCTGTGTAAAGAGTCATGTAAGCATTGATCTTATCCTGCTCCATGCCCTTTGCCCAGAAACGCTCACGGCAGCGTCTTACATACCAGTTACTCATCTCGTCTACAAAGCCCTGAAGTGCTCTTGCAGTCTCCGGAATCTTATAGTCGTTCAGATCTTCGTCAACAGTCTTTACAAGTGTATTCAGCTTGCTGAGGAGCCATTTATCCATAATCGGAAGCTTGTCATAGTCAAGCGTATATTTGGTAGCATCAAAGTTATCAATATTTGCATAAAGTACAAAGAATGCATAAGTATTCCACAGAGTACCCATGAATTTACGCTGACCTTCCTGAACAGCCTTGCCATGGAAACGGTTCGGCAGCCATGGTGCACTGTTGATGTAGAAGTACCAGCGGATGGCATCTGCACCGTATGTCTGAAGTGCATCAAACGGATCAACTGCATTTCCCTTGGACTTACTCATCTTCTGGCCGTTCTCATCCTGAACATGTCCAAGAACGATAACATTCTTATATGGAGCCTGATTAAACAGAAGAGTGGACTCAGCAAGAAGGGAGTAGAACCATCCTCTTGTCTGGTCAACAGCCTCAGAAATAAAGTTTGCAGGGAACTGCTGTTTGAACAATTCCTGATTCTCAAATGGATAATGATGCTGTGCAAATGGCATTGCTCCTGAATCGAACCAGCAGTCAATAACCTCCGGTACACGGTGCATAGTGCCGCCGCACTCCGGACACTTCATGGTAAGCTCGTCAATGTATGGGCGGTGAAGCTCTACGGTCTTGGCGCGCTCGTCACCAGTTTTCTCATAGAGATCCTGACGGCTTCCAACAGATTCCATATGACCGCAGCTGCACTCCCAGATATTCAGTGGAGTTCCCCAATAACGGTTACGGCTGATTCCCCAGTCCTGAACGTTCTCAAGCCAGTCGCCGAAACGTCCTTTACCGATGCTCTCCGGGATCCAGTTAATGGTGTTGTTATTGCGGATCAGGTCATCTTTAACAGCTGTCATTTTAATAAACCAGGATTCTCTTGCGTAGTAGATCAGTGGTGTATCACAACGCCAGCAGTGTGGGTAATCATGCTCAAATTTCGGAGCATCGAACAGCTTGCCTTCTTTTTCAAGATCAGCCAGTACCATTGGGTCTGCTTTCTTAACAAATACACCGGCATATGGTGTCTCAGCAGTAAGATCACCCTTGCCATCTACAAACTGTACAAACGGAAGGTCATATTCACGTCCTACACGACTGTCGTCTTCACCAAATGCAGGAGCGATATGAACGATACCGGTACCATCACTCATGGTAACGTAGTTATCACATACGAGATAATGCGCTTTCTTGCCCTTGGATGCTACATAGTCACCTGTGCATTTAAACAGCGGCTCATATTCCTTGTATTCCAGGTCTTTACCTTTATAAGTTTCCAGAACCTCATATGCAGGCTCTTCTTCCTTTGCAAGCTTGCCAAGTACTTTGTCAAGAAGTGCTTCTGCCATATAATAAGTGTATCCGTCTGCTGCTTTTACTTTACAGTAAGTCTCATCCGGATTTACGCAAAGTGCAACGTTAGAAGGCAGTGTCCACGGTGTTGTGGTCCATGCCAGGAAATATGCGTCCTCTCCAACCACTTTGAAACGTGCGATCGCAGAACGCTCTTTTACTAATTTATAGCCCTGGGAAACCTCCTGGGATGAAAGCGGGGTTCCGCAGCGTGGACAGTAAGGAACGATCTTGAAACCTTTGTATAAGAGGCCTTTGTTCCAGATTTCTTTCAGTGCCCACCACTCGGACTCAATATAATTGTCCTCGTAAGTTACATATGGATGCTCCATGTCAGCCCAGAAACCAACTGTTGAGGAGAAATCCTCCCACATTCCTTTGTATTTCCAGACACTCTCTTTACACTGCTGGATGAACGGCTCCATACCGTATTCCTCGATCTGATCTTTTCCATCCAGACCAAGCTTCTTCTCTACTTCAAGCTCTACCGGAAGACCATGGGTATCCCATCCAGCCTTACGCGGAACCATGTAACCCTTCATTGCGCGGTATCTTGGAATCATATCCTTGATAACACGTGTCAGCACATGGCCGATATGCGGCTTGCCGTTTGCTGTTGGCGGTCCGTCATAGAATGTGTAAGTCGGGCCTTCTTTACGGTTTTCCATACTTTTTTCGAAAATATGGTTTTCTTTCCAGAATTCTTCTACTTTTTTCTCGCGATCTACGAAATTCAGATTCGTGTCTACTTTCTGGTACAAAGCTTTTTCCTCCTTTAAAATTATCAGTCGATTGCTGTTGGGATTTCCTGTTACATAAAAAATCCTGCCTGCAGGATTCTCCGTCTGCATAAAAAAAGCTCTCATCCTGCAAAAGGACGAAAGCTGTCAGCACTCGTTATACCACCTGTTACATTGTACAGGCTTGCACACGCAGCCGATACACGCTCCCTGTAACGGGGGAATTCCGTTATCTCCTACTTGTTCCTTCAGAGATAAAACTCCGGAGTGATCTTCGGCTGAATCTACTTGCGGCGGGCTTACACCATCCCCGTCTCGCTGAAAAGATTGCTGCTGTCTGTGTCTGCACAACCTAAAACGTTCAAAATCAGCTTACTGTCTCCATCACAGTCTTTAACTATTCTGTTTCCTGTCTATTATAAGGGTCTGAATTTCTATATGTCAAGTATTTTTCCGCTGAAAAAATGGGAAGAATAGGGGAAAATAATGCTGAATTTGTGGATTTTCCGGGGTGCTGTGAACAATTCACACTCTTTTAATAGTTTTACATAAAGAAAAGTGGTATAATGCAATTACGTATTGGGAATTTTATGTACTATTTTAAGAAAGGATTTTATATGATCAGGAAAAATCTTCATATGAAAATAAAGCGGATTTTCTGTGGAATCCTGACAGCAGCAATGCTGCTTGGGCAGACGGGCGCTGTCTGGGCAGAAGCTACAGACACTGCCAGCGAATCTCCCACTCCTACTCCGGATCCGCACACCGAATATTATGCACAGGCAGCTGATACCGATTCCATTGAGGGTTGGCCGGAGGGTCCTAAGATTGAGGCGCAGTCAGCAGTTCTCATGGACTTAAATACAGAAGCGGTCCTGTATTCCAAGAATGCCAATACTCAGCTTTACCCGGCCAGTATTACCAAGCTTCTCACCTGTCTTCTTGGATGTGAGAACCTGGACGTGAACGCACAGCTTACCCTTTCTCAGCAGGCGGCTTACGGAATTGAAGCGGGAAGTTCCACCATTTATGGTGATGCCGGAGAGGTTTTTACAGTTGAACAATGTCTTATGGCACTGATGCTGGAATCAGCCAATGAAATGGCACTTGGTATTGGGGAAGAGGTTTCCGGTTCTGTGAAGAAGTTTGTAGAGCTGATGAACACCAGAGCCCAGCAGCTTGGATGCAAAAACACCCATTTTAATAACCCTAACGGACTTCCTGATGAGACTCATGTAACCACCGCAGGCGATATGGCAAAAATAGCCAAGGCTGCATGGCAGAATCCACTTTGCAGGAAATTTTTCACCACAGATCTTTATGAAATTCCGCCTACCAATATTTTTACAGAAACCCGCTATCTGCTCAATCATCACAAGATGATGGCTGGCCGGGATTACGCCTATGATGGTGTTCTGGGTGGAAAAACAGGCTACACAGATGTTGCCGGTGCTACTCTGATCACCTATGCCAAGCGTGGAAATATGACCCTGGTTGCAGTTGTGATGAATTCCGTAAATGGCGCCTGGGCTGACACAAAGAGCCTTCTGGATTACGGTTTCGACAATTTCGAATGTAAAAAAGTAAAAATCAGCAAAAATCCTGTTCCGAAGAAAAATCTTCCAGGTGAGCAGTATCTGCTGAATAATTGCGGAAATACTTATCCATTCTACTACACAAAAAATGTATACGTGACCGTCCCCACAGGAACAGACCTCAGTGTTCTTACCAAGAAACAGGCCATTCTTTCCAACGCTGTGGGACCATTGAGATTAAAGAGCAAGTATTATTTCAATGGTCAGATGGTTGGATGGGGTATGCAGTATGAACGGTCGATCATGACCAGTCTGCTGACAACACCGACTTTATAGAATAAGGGCTAAGAATGAAACCTGCATTACGCATTTTCGTTCTTAGCCCTGTATTATTTTTATTGTAACTCCTCTACTTTACACAATATTCTTTTATCTCTTTATTCGAAATGCCCCTATTACTACAGTTTCTTTCCTCAACTCTTATACCAGAATTTCAGGCATTTCACCTTAATATTTGAAGGATCTGCTATTAATTTTCCTATATTCAGCTTCATGGTTTTTGTCTTTCCCGGTTTTATATTGACCTTGAAGGTTTTGGTGCGGGTCATTTCTTCATTAATGGTCATGGTGAATTTCAGCTTCACTTTGGTGATGGTGCTTTTGGATTTATTGGTGAAGCGGGTTGTGTAAATGGTTTTGCCGGAATCCGGATAATATTTATAGCCTTTCACTTTTACCTGAAGCTGTTTCAGTTTTGGCTTGAGATTAACCAAATGTTAGTTTTTCATTCGTTACAAGAAGTAGTTTCACGGATTTACTGCTCTTCTTTCTTCAGTCTCCGTTTGGCACGATGCGCATCACGTTTCTGGCGGATTTCATCGGCTTCTTCATCGGTTACATTGGTGAGCTTCTTAATTACATAGTACTTATTGTCTTCCGTTCGGCGAATCCTGATTTTTCCCAGTACAAAGCCATGCTCCTGACAGAGGGACACACTGTAGTAAACCTTGGAATTATTCATAAACCAACGGATCTTACGCTTGGCAGGATTATGGCACAATGGACATTTCGTGCTGGTTACTTCCCGGTCCTTCATGGCTTTTTCGCGGGAATAGAACTCCCGGGATACATATTTATCATAGGTTGGATAGGATATGTGAATCTCTTCACGCTTGCTCTTGGGATTCTGATACACGTCCAGGGATGAGTTTGGAAAAATGTATTTATCTTCTATTTTCTGGAGAATACATGCAGTATAATAAGCATCTCCCAGAGCGCGGTGAAAATCCATTTTCTTCTCC
Organism: Ruminococcus sp. RTP21484sp1_RTP21281st1_A8_RTP21281_210402; assembly: GCF_040914025.1. NCBI lineage: Bacteria > Bacillati > Bacillota > Clostridia > Eubacteriales > Oscillospiraceae > Ruminococcus > Ruminococcus sp. RTP21484sp1_RTP21281st1_A8_RTP21281_210402. The sequence goes on along the minus strand of NZ_JBCPGE010000002.1, from coordinate 1,775 downwards.
ACGCCCATTTTATCAGCAGCAAATTCCAGAGCACGGCGCTCGTCATTTTCTTCATAACGAATAGCAAATAATTTCTGCACATCATAATAAGTCACCGGACCTTTGAGCAGGGAAAGTTTTCCATAATATTTCATGTTCCGCTGCAGTTCCATTACATCCTGATTTCCCCAGGTAAAGAAAATATATTCTTCGCCACACCATTCCAAAAATTCCGTGATGGCCTGTGGGAAAAGAGTTCCATTCTGCAGATCCTTATAATTCATGTGAATCACTTCATGAATGCTGTCATGAATCCAATTGTACACCTGGGGCTTGATCAGACGCTGAAAGCTATCCACAATTTCTTTCTCTTCATTTAGTTTTATGGCGCCGATTTCTATGATTTCAAAAGGCAGACGGCTGTTAGACCACCTTTTTCCCCCCGGACTCTGATTCCATTCCAGGTCAAATACAATGTAATTCATGGGTAAATTCCTTTTCTGAAAATGTTTTTGTTACTGTGAACAGGTAAGCAGTAACATGTTTTTGCCATCCACGATTACTGCAGCAACATCTTGTTTTCACGCTCTGGAGCCTGTTTGAAAAGGCTTTCTGCAAGATGTACATCATAATTTGTGGGAGATTTTTTGTTCTGTCCTTTGCAGTTATCAACAATTCCAGACAAGTATAGCAGACAGGTGAAATGATGTAAAGACATAAGAAAAAACCTGCCGGTGGGTAGCCGGCAGGAAATGAGGGGGTATGAAACAAAATCTATGTAAATTAGAAAATCGTCTTAAAATGAACACAATCTATATAAAAGAAGCTGTTTACCATTATTTCAATATTGCTGAATAATCCATACACTGCAAGCACATCAAACAAAACATGCTCTGCCGCCTTCACTCGTTACTTATGTAAGTCGGCAATATCAGCCGCCGCTTCTGATTTACGGCTAATGCACACTCTATATTATCTAATTCAATTATCTATTTCAATCGTCTATTTCAATTATTTATTTCATCGGCACGAAGCAGGTGAACTGCTCCGCGCCAGTTATTATCTGTTATCAGTTTCCCACGGGAATTCTTATCTGTTAAAACAGCTCTTTCCCCGGAAATCAGCCTTCAATAGAAATAAACTTCTTCTCTTCCGGCACTTTTTTCTTCGCTTCCTTCGGGAAAGTAACAGTCAGAACACCATTGTCATATTTCGCATGGATGTCCTCATGCTCCAGTTCCTTACCTACGTAAAAGCTTCTGGAGCACTGTCCGGTGTAACGCTCTCTGTGAACGTATTTGCCGTTATTGTCTTTCTCATCTTTATTCTCGGTTCTGGAAGCCTGAATGTTCAGATAGCCATCCTTCAGCTGAATCTTCACATCCTCTTTATGGAAGCCTGGAAGATCAATGCTCAGCTCATAATTTCCATCCACATCCTTAATATCTGTCTTCATCAATTCAGCAGCTCTGTAACCTCTGTGATTCTCTCTTTCTACAGGTAATCTCATCCAGTCATCAAATAAATCTTCTCCAAAAATACTAGGCATTAACATAATCCATTCCTCCTTATATTGTGAACACTTGCGTGTTTAATTAACATCGTTGTTGAAACTGGAAAATTTCTTTTTCTCTCTTCCTTTGTTCTGCATGTAATATAACACGCATTGTTAGCACTGTCAAGAGGAGAGTGCTAATTTCACATTTTTTTCACATTTATCCTTAAATGAAAAACTAACTTCCACCTTTAGTCTGTTTTGTTCTACATTAGGAATTGGGGGTGGAAGTTAGTCTTGC